>JAQBPL010000156.1 GCA_028287545.1 Vulcanimicrobiota bacterium
GCATCCCCAAGCCCAGCAGGTCGATCTTGATCAGCCCGAGGTCGGAGAGATCGTCTTTGTCCCACTGCACGATCGTGCGGTCGCGCATCGTCGCCCACTCGATCGGTGCGACTTCGACCAGCGGCGAGCGGGTGACCACCATCCCGCCGCTGTGGATCCCCATGTGGCGCGGAAAACCGTCGACCCGCCGGCAGACCTTCACCAGCAGCGCGCCCAGCTCGCCACCGACCGGCCCGCGAATGCTCGCGTCGCTGTCACCCTGAGCTTGTCGAAGGGTAGTGTCCTCATCGGCGTCTTGGAAACTGGGAACGAGCGTACGTCCCGGTGTCGCGGCCGGAGCGTCCGCGCCCCGGGAACGGAAGACATTCGAGGCAGCGTCGAGATCGCGCCGTTTCGCGATCGAGTCGGGCATCGCCGTCTCGCGAGTATCCGGCGCGCCGACCGCGCCGGCGAGCGATTCGCGCGCGTCGTATTCGCGCACGATCTGATCGACTTGTCCGAGCGTGAGTCCGAGCGCTTTGCCGACGTCGCGAATCGCCGAGCGCGTGCGGTAGGTGATGACCTCGGCCGCCATCGCCGCGTGCTCGCGCCCGTAGCGGTCGTAGACGTACTGGATCACCTTCTCGCGATCCTGATGCGCGAAGTCGATGTCGATGTCGGGGACCTCGCCGCGCTCTTCGCTGAGGAACCGTTCGAACAGCAAGCCGCTGGAGATCGGATCGATCGCCGTGATGCCGAGCACGTAGCACACCGCCGAGTTGGCCGCCGAGCCGCGCCCTTGCGCGAGCACGCCGAGCCGCGCCGCGGCGTGCGAGATGTCCCACACCACGAGGAAATAGCCGGCCAGATCCATCCGCGCGATGATGCCGAGCTCGTACTCGAGCTGGCGTTCGACTTTCGGATCGAGCGGCCACGCGTAGCGTTCGCGCGCGCCGCGGTACACCAGCGTGCGCAAGTACGACTGCGCCGACGTCTCCTCGGCGGGGATCGGAAAGAGCGGGAACTCACCGCCGAGTTTGTCCAGGCGAAACGCGCAGCGCTCGGCGATGGCGAGCGTGTTGCGGATCGCCAGCGGAAACTCGGCGAACAAGCGCGCCATCTGCGCCGGCGTCTTGAGGTGATACTCGTGGTTGGGACGCAGCAGCGTGCCGGCGGTCTGCAGCGGCGCGCCGTATTTTACGCAGGTCAGCACGTCGCACAAGAGCCCGTCGTCGCGTGTCGCGTAGGCGACGCCGTTGGTCGCGACGTACGGCACGTCGAGCTGCTGCGCGAGGCGCACCATCGCGCGCAGCAGCGCCGGATCTTCGGGCCGCACGTGGTGCTGCAGCTCGAGGTAGAAGCGGCCGGGGAAGAGGTCGCGCAGCCGCGCGCCCAGCGCGACCGCCGCCTCGCCGTCGCGCCGCAGCAGCGCCTTCTCGACGATCCCGTTGCGGCCGCCGGAGAGCGCGATGATGCCGTCGGTCCGGCCGTCGAGATCGTCGAGCCGCAGCCGCGCGTCGCGCTTGCGGCCGCGCAGTTGGGCGGTCGAGATCAGCCGGGCGAGGTTCCCGAAGCCCGTTTTGTCGGCGGCGAGCAGCACCAGGCGCGGCGTGTCGGTCGGGACCTCTTTCGAGGGCCGGGCCGGGCAGCTGGCCCGGATCGGTTCGGGGGCGTCGGTCTCCAGGGTCAGCTCGGCCCCGCAGACGGCGGCGAACGGCGTCCCGGCGGCGGCCTTGGCGAAGCGGACCGCCCCGTAGAGCCCGTCCCGATCGGTCAGCGCGATCCCGCGCAGGCCCAGCCGCCGGCCGTGCTCCACCAGCTCCTCCGGGTGCGACGACCCTTCGAGGAAGCTGAAGTTGGACCAGCAGTGGAGCTCGGCGTATTCGGGCGGAGTGGGCATCGGGACCCCGAGCATACGCGAACATATGTTCGATTACCCGCCGGCCAGCGGCGCGATCGTGGCGTCGCTCTCGGCTGCGCTCGAGCGATTACGGGGTTCCTCGACGAGCTCGGAATGACGGGGAAGATGCGACTACATAAAAGGGTCTATCGACTAGAAAATAAGGTCATTTGACTACAAAAATGTTGCCATTGAGCGGGCCATTGTGGCATGCTTCGGCTATGGATGGCGGTCTCAAGGTCTTTGGGAGCGTGGCCCGGACCCGGGTCATGGTGGCGACCCTCGCGCTGCGTGAGACGTACCCGCGCGAAGTTGCGCGCCTGACTGCCGTCCCGCTCGTCACCGTTCAGCGCATCGTCGACGAGCTCGAACGGCAGGGTATCGTCGTCTCCCGCTTGTCGGGCAACCAGCGGCGCGTCACGGTGAATGCGGAATGGATTGCCGCCGACGAACTCCGCGCGCTCGCCTTGCGCCTCCTCGACGTCCTGCCCGACCTGCGCGCCGCTTTGGACGCCGAACGGCGGCGTCCGCGGCGCGCCGGGAAGCCTCGTGATCGTTCCGGACGCGACGCTGCGTGAGATTGCCCTCACGGTCGGCACGGCGCTCGACCGGGAGGGTGTGCATGCGGTTCTGTGCGGCGGCAGTGCGGCGACGTTTTATGCGCCGCAGGTCTACCAATCCGAAGATCTCGACTTCGTACTGACGTTCGGGGCGGAAGACGGTGCGGCGACGCGCAGAGCGCTCGAATCGCTCGGCTATCGTTTCGAAAACGGGATGTTCTTCCACCAGGCGTCGCACTTCACGGTGGAGTTTCCGCGCGGACCGCTCGCGATCGGCAACGATATCGTGACGAAGACCGAGACGATACGCGAGGGCGACCGCGTTTTGCACGTCGTGAGCGCGACCGACGTCGTGCGCGACCGGCTGAACAAATACGCCGCCTGGGACGATTTTTCGGCGCTGAGCGCGGCCGTCGGGGTCGCCCTCGAAATGCCGGTCGATCTCGATGCGATCCGCGATTTCATGCGGCGCGTGGGAGCCGGCGTCTTTGAAAAGCGGTTCAGCGAAGCACTGCGCGTCTTCGAGCGGCGCGTCCGCGAACGGAGATCGTAGCGCTGGGCGTCGGACGGCCGTGGCGCTGCGGCGCTGGGACGACGCAGCCAAGCTTCCGGGGCTCCGGCGATCGGCATCGACGAGTTGCTCGCAATCTCCGTGGGGTCGGCGCCCGCCGCTGACCGGGTGGCCAACCGGGCGGGGGACCGGCACCCCGCGCGGAACGTTTCGCCGCGATGCGGCTGCTGCTCGTGGAGGACAACCGTCAGCTCTCCGACTGGGTCGCGAAGACGCTGCGAACCGAGAAGTATACCGTCGACTGCGTGTATAGCGGAGACGACGCCGATCACGTATTGCGGACCGAGGACTACTCGCTGGTCATCCTCGACCTTTCCCTGCCGAAGCTGGGGGGCCTCGAGATCCTGCGCAAGCTGCGCGGACGGCGCAGCACGGTTCCGGTCATCATCCTCACCGCGAACGACACGATCGACGCCCGCGTCGCCGGACTCAACAGCGGCGCCGACGACTACCTCGCCAAGCCGTTCGAGATGACCGAGCTCGAAGCACGGATCCGGGCGCATCTGCGGCGCGCGAATTTCCATCAGCCGACCGTCGTCGAGTGCGGTGCGCTGGTCTTCGACAGCAACGGCAGGCAGTTCACGCTCTCCGGCGAGCCGCTCGCGCTCACCGCGCGCGAGCACGCGGTGCTCGAAGCGTTGATCCTGCGGGCCGGATCGACCGTCAGCAAGGCATCGCTCACGACCACGGTGTTCGGCTTCGACGACGAAGCGAACCCGAACGCGATCGAGATCTACGTGCATCGCGTGCGCAAGAAGCTGGTGGGAAGCGACATCTCGATCGTGACGCTGCGCGGGCTCGGCTACGTGCTCAAAGCCGTCAATGCGGACTAGAAGCCTTCGCTTTCAGCTCCTGGCGGGGCTGCTGATTCCGCTCGGAATCGTTGCGCTGGTGCAATTCTCCGTCGCGTACCGGAACGCCGAGGTGACGGCGCAGGCGGTAACCGACCGCATCCTGCTGGCCTCGGCGCGTTCGATCGCGGAGCACATCGGCTACGACGCGGGCGCCGACGTAACGGTGCCGCCGGCGGCGCTGGGGATGTTCGACCTCGGCTACGGCGACACCGTGTACTATCGCGTGACGCGCTCGGACGGGCGTCTGCTCGCGGGTTACCCGGACCTCGCCGGTCCGCCCGCGCGCGGCTCCGGTTCGCAGCCGCAGTATTACGACGGGCACTACCGCGACGAGCCGATCCGCCTGATCGCCCTCACCCAGCCCGTGTCGTTCACGGCCGGCGTGCAGCCGGCGACCATCATCGTCGCGGAGACGCTCAACGGCCGCAGCGCGATGTCGCGCGAGTTGTGGATCGGGAGCGCGCTGCAGCAGTCGCTGCTGATCGTCATCGCGTGCGTGCTCGCCTGGTTCGCCCTGCGCCGCGTCCTCGGACCGCTCTTGCGCCTGGGCACGGAGGTCGAGGGGCGCAAGCCGGACGACTTCCGGCCGTTCACCGTCGCCGCGCTGCAAGCGGAGCTCGACCCGCTGGTGCGGGCGCTCAACGACTACATGATGCGCCTGGGCGCGCAGCTCGACGCGCAACGGCGCTTCACGGCGAACGCGGCGCATCAGCTGCGCACGCCGCTCACGCTGCTGCGCACGCAGGCGTCCTACGCGCTGCGCGGCACCGGCGAAGCCGAACGCTTCGAGGCGACGCGCGCGATCCTCGCCACGACGCAGCAGATCACGCGGCTCGCCAACCAGCTGCTGAGCCTCGCGAAGGCGGAACCGCACGGTCAGCAGCCGCGCCGCGATCCGATCGATCTCGTCGCAACGACCCGCGACATTCTGGTCGAGCACGGCCGGCTCGCCGTCGACCGGCACGTCGATCTCGCGTTCGACGTCGCCGCGCCAGTGGAGCGCGCGATCGTGCTCGGCGACCCGACGATGCTGCGCGACCTGATCGTCAACCTCGTCGACAATGCCGTCCAGTACACCCCGGCGGGCGGTCAGGTGACCGTGACGGTTGGGCGCGAGCCGGAGGGCTGCGTCTTGCGGGTCGAAGACACGGGTCCGGGAATCGCCGCCGGACAGCGAGCGCTGGTGTTCGAGCGCTTCTACCGTA
>JAQBPL010000225.1 GCA_028287545.1 Vulcanimicrobiota bacterium
CAGGGAGCGTCAAATCCTCGCGCCCGGCTCCGGTGGGACAAGCGGAAGGGAAAGGGCGAAACGGGCGCCGCCCAGCGGGCTCTCCATGACGGCGATGTCGCCGCCGTAGGCGCGGGCAACCGCGGCGGAGAGGGCAAGCCCGATGCCGGAGCCCTCGTAACGCGCGGTGCCGCGATAGAAGCGGCGCATGACGCCGGCCCGCTCTTCGACCGGGATCCCGGGACCATCGTCGTCCACCGTCACGACGGCGGTTCCGTTGCGCCGCTCAACCGTGAGCGACGTGCGGGCGCGCGCGTGCCGCACGGCGTTCGCCACGAGATTTTCGAGCGCGCGCGCGATGAGGTCGCCGGTCGCTTCCACGACCAGCGCGTCCTCGGCGAGGTGCACGTCTAGGGTCAGAGCGCTCGCGCGCTGCGCGTCCGCCGCGACGGATGCTACGACGTCGTTGACGTCCGCGCGGTCCGTTCCGCGCAGCACGCCTGCGTCGGCGCGTGCGAGCAAGAGCAGGTCGTCGATCACCGAACCGATCTGCCGTCCGCGACGCACGACGCTCTCAAGCGCGGTTCGGTACTCGGTGGGGTCTCGCTGCTGCGCCAGCGTGACCTCCGCGATGGCGGTCGTCGCGCCTATCGCCGTCCGCAACTCGTGCGACACGTCGCCGATGAAACCGCGTTCCCGTTCGAACGAGGCCTCCAGGCGAGCCAGCATCGCGTCGAACGTGGCGGCCAGACGGCCGAGCTCGTCGTCCGAATCCAATTCGAGCCGCCCGCGCAGATTGCCCGACGCGGCGATCGAGGATGCGAGGCGCGTCATGTCGTCCACCGGCCGCAACGAACGTCGCGCAAGAAGCCAACCGGCGAACGCCGACAATGCCAGAACCGGGACTGCCGCAACGAGGAAGCCGGCGCGAATGCGGCCGGCTTCCTCGACGAGCGCCGCGTCTGACGAAAACGCGATCGCGCGCAACGGCGCATTCGCGACTTCAACCGCTCGGTAGTCGTGCACGGTCCCACCATCCGCCAGCGCCTGCGCCGGCACGTCGCGGATATCTGGGGGCAGCGCCGCGCCTGCGGCCGTGACCGTCTGCCGTCCGCGCAAAACCGCGACGCCCGCATCGCCGGCGACGGAGACGGCGACGCTTTGGCCACGCCGCACCGCATCGAGCGCCGCTTGCGCTCGAAGCGCCAGATCGGCATCCAGCCTTTCGCGACCTTCGCGCTCGACGATCGCCGACGCGGCGAACGCGAAGGCGCAGAGGCCGAGCGCGAAGAGCGCCGACCACAGGAGCGTGATGCGCGTCGTAATCGTCAGTCGCACTGGCCCATCATACGCTACCCGGGAACCGGGCGCACCGTGTCGGCAGAGTCGGCCGGCGCCCCTCGAAACGTCGCCAGCAACGCCAGATCGTAGCCGATCTTCAGCGCCCCCGCGAGCACGAACGGCACACCCAAGGCTGCGAATTGAAACGCGATTCCGGTCAGCACCGGTGCGAGGGACGCGGCCGCCGGGCGGACGGCGGCGGTCACGCCGGCGGCGCGTGCACGATCGTGCGCAGGAACCAGCGAGAGCGTATACGCTTGACGTGTCGGTACGTCCATTTGCGAAAGCGCGAACCGTGCCAGCAAGACCGCCGCCGCCAGCGGGAACGTGGGCATGAACGGCACCAGCATCAACAGCACGTTCGAGGGCAGGTGCGTGAACACCATCGTGTTGAGCAGGCCGATGCGCGCCGCGATGCGGTCGGCAACGAGGTACGAGAGAGCCGCCAATATGTTGGCCGCGAACAGCAGGGGCCCGATCGTCTCGGGACCGACCCCGAAGCGCAGCGATAACCAGTACGCGATGAATGCTTGGATCACGAAGCCGCCCGCGAACGCATCCACCGCGAACAGCGCCGCAAGACGCTCCACGGTACCGAGGCGTTTTGGGCGCGCCTCCGCAGCAGGCTCGATGCGAGCGGGAACCTCCGGCAACGCCCACGCGATCGCGAACGCCACCGCGCCCGCTGTACCATAGAGCACCAGCACGCCGGCAAACGGCACGACGGCCGCCGCCAGCGCGCCCAAGCCGATCGCTGCTGCACCGGTAACGTTGTACCAGGACAGCCGCCGCGTCACGCCGGCTCCATCCGTGGAGAGTGCGAGCTGCTCGATGGCGGCAAACGGACCGACGTCCTGGGCTCCCGGGCTCACCACGCCGAGCAGGCATGCGATCGCGACGGCAGGTTCGTTCCCGGCCAGCAGCGCCGCCGCGACGATCATCGCGACCCCGCTCCCCGCCATAGTCACGCGCGTGCCGAACGTCCGCACGAGCCGGCCGGTCAACGCGGACGCAAGCGCGCCGGCCAACAGCGCCAGCGTGATGAGCGAACCGATCGCGAGCGGCGAATATCCGCGCACGACGAGCGCCTGCGCGAGCACCACCGCGAGCGCGCCATATGCCGCCGAGCGGAATGCCCGGGAGACGAGAATGCGGGTCGTGACGGAATGCACGCGTTGCGCCGATCGAGGATGCGTTACGCGGCTAGACGAGACCGGCAGTATTCGTAGAGCGCGTCGTACATCGGCGTTTCGGCCGCGAGCATCGCATCGTCGTCGGCGAAGCGGTCTGCGTGGTGCCCGAGCCCGACGTCGGGAACGTCGAACGGCAGACCATTCTCCGCCTTAGCGACGGCGACGACCCGATCGGCGGGGACGAACAGAATGCGCGCGCCGGGATCGATGAAGCGGCGGATGAGCCAAGGGCAGGCCATGCGGTCCACGCGCGCGCGCGCACGGGTTACAAAGGTCATGCGCTGCTCTTCGACGGAACGCGCGCGGCGCCGCTAGGACGACGGGGCTCGACGGGTAAGAGGGGCGCTATCATGACGGCCCCGCTCCTCATCGCCACCGTCGCCGCGGTCGGCGTGCTGCACACGCTCGTTCCCGACCACTGGGCGCCGATCGTCGTCGTCGGCCGGCAGCAGGGCTGGTCCGTCGTCCGCACGGCGCGCGCGGCCGCAGTCGCGGGATTCGGTCACGTCGCATCGACCCTGGTGCTAGGGCTGATCCTCTGGGCGGTCGGGGCGTCGCTGGCCGTCCGCTACGGGCATGCGGTCAGCGTCGTCGCTGCCGTTGCGCTGATCGGGTTCGGCGCGTGGATCGGCTACTCGGGATGGCGCGAGCTGCGCGAGGGACACGATCACGGTCATTCACACCTCTCGCACGCGCACATCCACCGTCACGACGGTCTCGAGCACGTCCATTGGCACGAACACCACGACGAGGATTGGCATGCCGCAGATGGCGGCGTCGCGGTCATGCACCATCACGAACACGCGGTCGCGGGAAGGACGGCGCTCCTGCTGATCCTCGGCTCGTCGCCGATGATCGAAGGGATTCCGGCCTTCTTTGCCGCCTCACCGTACGGACCGGCGCTCATCGGCGTGATGGCCGGCGTCTTCGCAGCCTCGACGATCGCGACGTACGTGGCCGTGTCGTGCGTCGCGATCGCGGGACTGCAGCGGATCACGCTCGGACCGCTCGAACGGTACGGCGAAGTCCTCAGCGGCGCGTTCGTCGCGCTCGTTGGCGTTTACGCGCTGGTCACTTCGTAGCCGCGCCGGTCACCGCTTTCTTCGTCAGATCGCCGCACGCGACGTACGCGGTGATCTCCGTCGCCGACTTGTGGACGTTGACCGCGAGGTCGCCCGCCGTGAGGGTCGACATCGGCATGTCGAGCGTGGTCGACGAGACGCCGTCCACGACGGCAGTGAGCGGGTACTTGGGCTTCGGATCCAGCTTCGCGCACGGGCCGGCGTGCAGGTGGGCGGGCTGCGCTACGCCGGCCGGAGCGCCGATCAGCGCGACGTCTACCCGGGTCTTTTCGCCGACCGGCGTCAGCGTCACCGTGCCGGCTTGGCCCGAGCCGTTTTGTGCGGCCACCGCGTACACCCTCGCCGGATCGGCGGCGGACGCCGGCAGTGCGAAAGCGATCAGAGCGCACACACCGAGCGCGAGAATAATGCGATTCTTGAACACGATTCGACACCTCCGAAGAAGACGGGCAAGGTTTCTTGCACGCTATCCAGGCTGTATGAAGAAACTGTGAACCGCGGCCGAACCGGGTGCCAGGGAGCGGTAAGTCGGAGGGCAACGAAGAGCGGCGTATGTGGCTGATGCGCGTCGCCTGGTTCCTTATGGCAAGCGCCCTGTGCGGCAGCGCCGCAATTGCGCAAGTCTTCCCGGTCCCGGAAGCCGGGATCGGCAGCGCCGGGCCGTTCGACACCCGGCAAGAAGGCATCTATACCACCGCCGCCGTCGTGCTCGACGGCGTGACGCTGTTCCGCGTTGCGACCATCGGCCCGCCTGCTGCCGGGGAGTTCACGGCGGCTGCGCGCGCGCTGCAGGTCGACAGCGTTCTTCAGCAGATCGTGGCGATCGATCCGGATACGGGCGCCCCGGCCTGGGATGCCGCGACGCTGCGCGTCGGCGTTCGTCACCAGAAGGACCAAGCGACGATCGAGGTCGTCGACGCGCGCCATCCGACGCCGATGACGATCGTGACGGTGACGTCGGCCGATGCGAGGTATCGTCAGGCGAGCGTCAACGACGTCGCGGACGCCTGGCGGCAGATCTTGCAGACCAACCTCGCGCGGGCGCTGCGCAAGCGCGAACCGGACGTCGAGCGACATCATCTCGTGCTCGTCACCAGGGTCCTGCTCGGCCTCGTGCTGGCCACCGCCCTCGTGCTGGTCATCCTGCGCACGTTGCGGCGACGAACCGCGCAGCTCACCGAGGAGCTCGAGCGCCGCGAAACATCGACCGAAGCGAAGAGCCCGGCGGCGACGGCGGCGGACGTCCCGGAACATGCGGCGGTTCGCCGCCGCGCCTTGGCGGCGGCGCTTCGCACCGCGGCGCCGTGGCAGCGTCTGAAATGGCTGCAGGCCTTCGCCGCGCTCTTGGTTTGGCTGCTGCTCCTCGCCTGGTTCATCACGGTGACGTGGGCGCTTGGCCTGTTTCCGCAGACGACGCCGCTCGCGACGGCGCTTTCGCGCGGCGGCACGGCGATCGGGGTCATCTGGTTTGCGACCGGGCTCTTGAATCGGTTGGGCGATCTCCTAATCTCTCGCATCTCGGCGGAATGGCGGATCAGGCACTACCCGAACTCCGAAGAACGCGCCCGCGCCATGCTGCGCGTGCCGACGATTGCGAGCGCGCTCGCCGGATTCAAGGCGTTCATCCTCATCACGCTTGCTGGGTTCCTCACGCTGGGTCAATTGGGGTTACCGATCGGTTCCGTCGTGACGATCGGCAGCGTGGTCGCGCTCGCCATCACCTTCGCGACGCAGAACTTCTTGCGCGATTTCGTCGGCGGGCTTACGGTCTTGTTCGAGGATCAGTACGCCGTCGGCGATTTCGTCACGATCAACGGCCACACGGGCCTCGTCGAACGGCTGACCCTGCGCATGGTTCAGGTTCGCGATCCGATCGGCAGCGTCGTCACGATCGCACACGGCGCTGTTACGGCCGCTGCGAACCACTCACGCGATTGGTCGCGGATCGACTATCGCGTGTCGATCGATCCGGCCGCCGATCCGCAAGCCGCAATCGAATGCATCCGCGTGAGCCTCGACGAGCTCGCCCAGGACCCGAACGTCCGTGGTTCCCTGCTCCTGCCGATCGAATGGATCGGCGTCGACGGGTTCACGCGCGATTGGACGCTCATCCGGGCGAGCATTCGAACCGCGCCGCTGCGCCAGTTCGAACTGCGGCGCCGGATCAACGAGCACGTTCGGCGCCGCCTCGGAGAAGCGGGAATCGGGTACGGCCCGCCGATCCCGGCGGAATTCATCTCGCTCGTGTAGCGCTTTAGCCTTCCTGTTCCGTCGGGCGGATCAGTATTTCGTTGATCGCGACACGACGCGGGCGGCTGATGATGTAGTGGATGGCGTCGGCGATGTCGGATGCCTCCATTCGCTCGACCGATCCGAACCGTGACCTGATCTGCTCCAGGACTTCGGGCCGATTGTGGCCGGCGAGTTCCGTCGCGACCGCTCCCGGTTCGACCAGCGACACGCGCACGTGGCTCCTGGTCACCTCTTGGCGCAACGCTTCGCTGTACGCGCCGACGCCCCACTTCGTCGCGTTGTACACGCCGCTGCCGCTCCGCGCGACGCGCCCCGCGACCGAGCTGACGTTCACGACGTCCGCGACGCGGCGCGGTTCGCCCTCAGCCGCCCGCATCAGGTGCGGCAGCGCGGCGAGCGTGCAGCGCATCAGCGCGGTCAAATTCAAGTCGATCATGCGTTCCCACTCGCTCGGGTCCGCACCGGTGATCGGGCCGAGCAGCATGAGGCCCGCGTTGTTGATCAAGGCGTCGAGCCGCCCGAACTTCGCAACCGTTTGTTCGACGATCCCGGCCGCCTGCGCGGCATCGGTAATGTCGGCTTCGAGCACGAGCGTTTCGACACCGTAGCGGGCGAGGCGCTCGGCAAGCTCGTCGAGACGGTCCTTGCGGCGCGCCGCGACCGCGACGTTCATCCCGGCGAGGGCAAGCGCGACCGCGGTCGCTTCGCCGATTCCCGAGCTGGCGCCCGTGACGAGCGCGGTCGTGCCTTTGAGAT
The DNA here is from genome assembly GCA_028287545.1 of Vulcanimicrobiota bacterium. Next base: position 6,605 of record JAQBPL010000225.1, read on the forward strand.
TCTCAGCCATGCACCTTGCCAACACCCGCGTGCGGCCGAAAGAGGCGCTCGTCGCTAGAGCGGGATATCCGTCGCGCTCCGGCGCACGATGACGGCATGGCCGCCAAGAAGAAAATCGCACCCCCGAAGCCGCTTCCGAACCGTTCGTGGTCCGAATTGACCAAAGCCGAGCAGAATGCCGAGTACTCGCGCGCGCTGCACGCGTACGCGCAGGGAGCCGGCGAGAACCCCTCGACGCGCTTGGAGTACTACCGCCGTCGGAGCGCCTCCGCGGCACGCGCCTAGTCGCCGGCGTCAGGACCGCGCGATCGCGAGGACCTTCTGCACCGTGTTCCAATTGCGGCCGGTGCAGCGAGTGCCGAGCTTCTTCTCGATCGCCGCGGTCGTCAGCGGCGATTCCCCAATCCCGGCAGGATACACCGCATATGCCGTACGGCCGTCGAAGCGGACGATCTCCGGCCCGCTGATCGACGCCTGGAGCGCTTCGACGTTCTCGCTGCCCGGCACGTCCTTCAGGAAGAGGACGACCAAATGGGCGGGATCACGCTCGGCTTCCGCTCCGAACGGATTACGCTCGACGATGCGTTTCCATTCCGGAACGGTACGGATGAAAAAGTCCGTGTGGAGCTGTAAGCGCTTTCCTGCTTCGGCTTCGAGGAATCGCTCGATGTCGGCGCCGACCACGGCGTCGCTGCGAAACACCA
>JAQBPL010000265.1 GCA_028287545.1 Vulcanimicrobiota bacterium
CTTCGTCGCCGGATCGATACGCTTGTCGGCGTTCGTATCGGGGACGAGCTTGACGGTAACGAGGATCTTCAGCGCGCAAACCTCCGGACGCACGAAACCCGGCTCGCTCGCCGGGCTCGTCGGGAACAGGTGCGCTTTCGCGGAGGCGCCCTTCCGGGCCTTCCACCGTATAAAACTAACCGGTTAGAATTTCCAGGTCGCGCGCGCCTCAACGGGAAGCGCCCGCTTGTGCCCAGAGCTCGACGGCCCGGGCGTGCAGCGCCGGCGTGTCTTCGTCGAGCAGGTAGCCGTCGCGGACGAGCGCCTCTTCGGCCGCGTCGTACGCGCGAAGGTAGGCTTCGCGGCCGGCGTACCGCTCCTCGATCGACCGACGCGGGTCGCTCGCTGCGAAGCGCTGCGCTCGCGTGGCGGCGAAGGGGACGAAGGTGCCGTAGAAGTCGACGAGGCGGTCGCCGAAGCCGGTCGACGGCGTACGCAGGTTCCAGCCCGCGTACGTGGCCAGCGGAACGGCGACTTCGGGCAGATGTACTCCGCCCAGGTCGATTCCGTCGGCATCCACGCGCGGCACCAGGGTCGCGTACGGCGCCCCGATCCCGGGCGGCTCGCGCGTGTCGATCCCCGCGCTCCAGCGCGGTCCGAAGTCGTAGCGCCACGTGCGGTGGAGCGCGACGGGCGTCGGCGGCGTCACGCCGGGGATTGCGGGGAACGTCCACGCCTCGGGTGCGACCAGCGTGCCGTCCGCGACGCGGGGATACCGGCTCTGGGGCGGCGGCGATCCGGTGCGCACCCAAGCGTCGAGCCGCAGCAGCAGCGCGCGCTCGAGCCAGCGATAATCGAGCGGATCGGTACGCCCGCGCATGCCATCGCGCAGAACCGGCGGGAGGTTCGGAATGTGCATCCCGCCGGCGTCCGAGTAGAAGCGGACGTTTTGCGGCAGCGTGACGTCGCGCGCGCCGTCGTCGCTCGTCGTCATCAGCGAAGCCGTGCGGCCCCAATACTCGTGCGAGGTCACGATGTCAATCACTTTGAGCCCGGCCGGCAGCGGCCACTCGGCTTCGTGGAACGGCGGGACGTCGGTCGGGTAGAAGAACGACGAGAACGCCGCCGCGTCGCGCGACGGCTGCGCGAAGCGATGATCGAACGAGCCCAGCGCCGGACCGCTGACGACCGGGACGATCGCGTCGAACACCGGCCGTCCGTCTTCGTCGGCGTCGAAGCCGCGCTGCACGAACGTGCGCAGCACCCGTCCGCTCTGCGAGATGCCGAAGCCGTACGCGCGCGCGACGTGCAGCGGCGCCGATCGATCGTGCTTCAGATACGATACCGTGTCGCGCACCCCGGCGAGTCCGAGTCCGACGACGGCCGGATCGACCGCACGGTACACGAGCTCGTAGATCCGGCCCGGAACGAAACCGCCGTCGAGCGCGATCGATGCGCCGCGGTGCGTGAAATGCCAGCGCTCACGGGGAATCGTGTGCCGCGCCGCGAGCACGTCGTCGCGTTCGGTAAGAACGCTCTCCGCATCGCTCTCGCTTGCGACCGCATACGCGACTTGATCGCCGTGGGCGACGCCGTGTTCGGCGCTCGGTGCGTCGACGTGGAAGTCGCTGCGCACCAGGCCCGTGATCCGTTTCCCGCCGTCGGTTGCGATTGGGGCGGTGAACCGCAGCAGGCCGGGTTGGAGCGGCACGTCCCATTGCCAACCGATGACGACGACCGTGAAGCCGTGCCGCATCAGGAACCCGTCGCCCAAGTCGTCGGGGACCGCCGGGTCGCGTGAAAACCGGCCGCGGTTGAGCGCGAGCGCCGTTGCGCCGCCGCGGTTCGGAATGTCGATGAGGGCCGTGCCGTTCGCGCGGGCGCGATCGAGCGGCGCCAGGATGACGACGGCGGCCGAGGATTCCACCTCGCCGCTTGCGTCGCGCGGTGCGAGCGTCAGGTCGACGATGCTGCGGTTCGCATTGGTCCCCGGCCGGTCGGCGAACTGCAGCTTGCCGACGATCTTCTCGTAGCCGTACGCGATCGGGGTGCGCGAGACGACCGAGAACCCGGTGACGCGCGCCTGCGCCGGAAGCGCGGCGCACGCGAGGAGTGCCAGCGTGACGATGAAGAGACGGGCTGGATGCGTCACGCGCGCCCATTCGCGAGGAACCCCCGCAGGCGCTCTTTAAGGCCGCCCTCGTGCACGAGCGCCATGCCCCGCAGCGTGATCCCGTCACTCCGGTGCGCACGCCGGCGCCTTCGTTGCCGGACGCCGCGCCGGCGCCCCCCGTCCGGCGCCATCACACCCTCGGGCGTCTCGTGAACCCGGGCACCGGTGCGAACCTGGGAGAGTCGCCGCTGCAGCGCACCATTCGCGTCGACGCCATGGACGACGGCGCCGAGTTCGAGAAGATCGAAGGGTGGGTTCCGCGGCATTTCGGCTTTTCGGAGGCCGGCAAGACGGTCTATCTCACCTGGCTCAAGGACGGGATCGATCATCACTACGCGAACAAGGCGGCGCTGGTCGCGGCGGTCGAGCACGCCACGAACGATCCGACGACCGAGAGCTTCCGCGACATGTTCGCCGCCGCCGCGGCAAAGAGCGGGCTCGACGTCGGGAAGCTCGAGTTCTACTTGAACGCGAAGGATGCATCGCTGCAATCGTTGGCGCAGTTTTCGGCAGCGGAGATCCAGGGACAACTCGTGAAGCGCGGCGCGGCCGTGGCGGGACGCATCGAAGACTGGAACGTTCGGCAACTGATCGACGCCATCGTCAGCCGGCAGATTCTCACCGGCGTGTGCGGAGAAACGGCGAACCTCGTCCACGGCCTCCTCTCGCCGGGCAGCGCGGGGCAAGTAGAGCCGCAGAACTCGAACCGCCAGGACGTGCTGGATGCGGTTACCACGGCCAATGCGCGGTCGATCGCGCGCCGCCGTCATCAGTACGTGCGCGTCATGGACCAGGGGCACGCCTTCATCATCGAGGTGGCGAACGACACGGCCCGGCTCATCCAAAGTTTTATCGGAAAATACACGCTCGCAGCGAACCTCCAACTCGACAAGAGCTACACGCTCGCCGATTTCATGGCCAAGCTCGAGGCCGCGCTCGTGCACGGCGACGGCGGCGGCGCGACGGGCGCCGCGCGGATCGAACTCTTCAGCAGCCAGGCCTACCACGGAAGCAACACGTTCTCCGTGACGTCGTTCGAGGCCGAAGCGGGGACGAAAGCCCGCGCCGCGGAGGCTGCGAAAACGGGCACAACGAGTTGGGGCGCGCAGCATGACGCACCCGCGAGCACGGTGCTTCAGAAGCCGCCGGCCCACGACGCTCCGGTCGAGGACGCTACGGAACTGCTCACGCCGACGTTCGACGAGTGCACCTACGTCTACTATCCCTCACCAAAGGTGAGCAGCGAGGAGGACGACGCGTTCAACGAACGGATGTGCGCGGGCAACGTCGACGCCGGCATAAACGTCCGTACCGAGCACGGCGACCGCTACTTGTACCGGATTGCCTCGAAGGGCGCAGGACGGTATCGGCTCGAGCGGATCGGTCCCGCAAAAGCGGCGGCCTCCGCGGCGTCGGCGACGTAGGCGGCTCACGTCGAGCGACTGGTGGGATGACCGGGACTCGAACCCGGATGCTCTCGCGAGCTGCAGATTTTAAGTCTGCTGTGTCTGCCGATTCCACCATCATCCCGCGCGCGGCGTTTCGCCGCGCGGAACGCGCGCACCGCTCGCCCCGGTTCGTCGGCCGGGCCGGTCAGGCGCCGGGCAGCGGCGCCGCCCGAAATGCGGGCGAGGTCAGATAGCCCAACAGCAAGTCGGCTTCGCTGACCGTGAAGGCGTCGACGTCGAGCAGACGGCAGGCTTCGTCGAGCAGAATCAAGCCGGCCGGCAGAATGTCGGCACGTTGCGGCCGGATGTGCGCGAGGCGTTTGCGCGCATCGAGATCGCGCCCGAGCAAACGCACGACCAAACGCCGGCAATCCGCTCGCGTCATACGCGCTCCGTCGTGCATTCCGCCGGTGAGCATCGCGGCTGCGGTGAACGCCGTCCCGCCGACCGCGATCAGCCCGGCGAACCCGCGAATGCGGGCGAACGGCGCGAGCACCGCGCCGGCGTCGGCGCGCGCGTCCGTCTCGAGGATTCCCCGCTCCGCTTCGGTCAGCGCGCGAGCGCCGAGCAGCGCGGGATGACGTTCCGATAAGCGCACGGCCCCGATCTCCAGCGAAAGCGTGCGCTGCACGGAGCCGTGTTCACGTGCATGCTTGGGCCGGTCGACCGCGAGCTCGCTGCTGCCGCCGCCGACGTCGAGGACCGCGAGCGGATCTTCCCCCGACAGCGCAGCCGTCGCTCCGAGGAACGAGTACGTCGCCTCTTCTTCTCCGCTCAGGACGCGCGGCGCGATGCCGGTCCGGCGCCCGACCTCCGCGCCGAACGCCGCGCCGTCGCTGGCGCGCCGCAACGCGCTGGTCGCGACGGCATCGATGACGGTCGCGCCGCGTCGCCGCGAGACCGCGACGTAGTCCTCGACCGCGGCCAGAGTACGCTCGGCAGCGGCCGCATCGATTGATCCGGTCATGCCGATTCCGGTGCCGATGCGGGTGCCGCGCGACTCTCCCGCGATGCGCAGGTCCCCGTCGAGCACGAGCAGACGGGTGGAATTCGTCCCGATCGAAACGAGCGCTCGGATCACCGGCGGGCGGTTCGCGCGCCGACGCGAACCGACCCGCATGGCGCGCACGGTTCCCGCAATGGTGTTCGACCTCGACGGGACGCTCGTCGATTCCGTGTACCAGCACGTCGGCGCGTGGCACGACGCTCTGCGTTCGGCCGGATTGAACCTGTCGTTTTGGCGAATCCATCGTAAGATCGGGATGAGCGGCGGCCTCTTCGTCCGCGGCTTGATGCGCGAACTCGACCGTGAGGTCGATGCCGCGACGCTGGCCGACCTGCGCCGCCGGCACGCCGCCGCCTATGCCGAACGCTTCCACGAGGTGGTTCCGCTCCCCGGAACGCACGAGCTGCTGGCCGCGCTCACGGCTCTGGGCGCCCCCTGGGCGATCGCGACCAGCGGGATGCGCGCCGTAGCGCACCGGGCGCTGGCCCTGCTCGAGATCCCCGCCCACGTCCCGATCGTCACCCGCGACGACGTCGCGCACGCCAAGCCCGACCCGGACCTCTTCCTTTACGCGGCTGAAAAGCTGGGTGTTCCCATCGTACACAGCATCGTGGTGGGCGATTCGGTGTGGGATCTGCTCGCCGCCCGCCGCGCCGGAGCGCTCGGCGTAGGGCTCCTCTCGGGCGGCTATGGGGCCGACGAACTGCAAAGCGCGGGCGCCTACCGCGTCTACGCGGACCCGGCCGATCTGCTCGCGCATCTCGACGAAGTGGGGATCCGCGACCCGGACTCCTGACGCCGATCGGCTGGGGCCACTCGTGAAAATCGGTGCGATGCCGCGCACTTGACACAGACTTTACCGGCGCTCGGTTGATTCTTTCCTGGGAGGGCGCATAGTGTGATGTACGCCGACAGACGCCCGTCGACGTTGCCCAGTGGGGTGAGGGCGTTCGCCTACGGTACGTTCGCCGGTCGGTTTACCGACTCGGCGGCGGGTTCGCACTAAGCGGACTCTCGGCGGTCTCGGACCGTCGCCGTCTCCTCGAAGGGCCTTCAGGGATGAGATCAGTTTTCGCGCTTGCCATGGCAGCCGTTGTTTCTATCAGCGGCCTCGCTGCATGCGGCGGCTCGCGTTCCGCGTCCACGGTGGTTCCGAGCACCCCGGGCCAAACGTCGCAATCGACGCAAAAACAGGTGCGCCATCTCAAAGATACGCGCACTCTCCAGGACGTCTCCGGCGGTGCGCCGCCGCGCTTCATGATCGATCTCTCGCTGTTCGACGCGCCGCTGGCGGGGATCACCAGTTCGAATGCACAGTTCAACGCCGGAATTCTCGGCGTGGATGCGATCGACAAGAACGGTGACTCATGGCAGCTCACCGGGAGCAGCACGCCGCAAGTCGTCGATCTCTTCAGCCTGCAGACGACCGCGATGGCCCTCGGAAGCGGCTCGCTGCCGGTGGGAACGTACCCGTCGGTTCAGCTGCTGCTCGACCCCGCGACGACCACGCTGACGTATAACGGTAAAACGTATCCGGTGGTCTTCATCACGTCAGCTCATCCATGGTGGGATCCATCGCAGACCGTCGAGGCGGTTTCGGTACCGCTCGGTGTGACCGGAACCGCAGGACAATCGCTCTCCTTGACCTTGGACTTCAACGTCTTCCAATCCGCAGACCTTCGCAACGGCATCGTCTACTTGTCGCCGACGGTCACTGGCGGACACGGCCAACCGACGATCCTCGGAACGGTCGCGAACGCCGCCGGCGGTCCGGTTTCGAACGCGACGGTCGTTGCGACCGACGCCAACGGCAACGTGGCGAACGTCACCTCCACGCATTCGAACGGAACCTTCCAGCTCCACGGGATCGATCCAGGCACGTACACTGTCTCCGTCCTGAACACGTTCGTAACGAAGGCGGGCGCTACCGTGACGGCGTCCGGCGCGGACGCCGGCGCTAGTCCATCAGTAACCGTTATCCTCGGCCCGAACACAAAGGCCAACATCGGAACGCTGCAAGACTAACGGCGGATAATAACGTGCAAACGATGGACGGGCAAACCATCGCTGACTCGCTGCGCGATGCTCGCATCGCACTCCGGGCAGCATGGTACGATGCCGCGATAGAACTCCTCGACGGCTGTGAGGATTGGCCGTCAGACGATCGCGAAGGCGCGATCGTGCTCAAAGCCGAGGCGCTCGGCCGCCGCGACCCCGTGGCCGCGGTTGCCTACCTGGCCTCGGTCCACGACCTGCCGGCCACGACGGCCGGACGATTCGGCTTCGCGATTCAATTCGGCAAGGCGCACGCCGCCGTGCGCGACTTCTCCTCGGCAGCCTCGCACTACGAAGAGGCACGCGCGCTGGCGAGCGAAGTCGTCAACGGCAGCCACACGATGGCGTACCACGACCTGCGCATGCGCTGGCTGCGTCGCGAATGCGACGTCAGCGCACCTGAGGTCGCTCTCGCCGTCGCGCACCCGGATCCGGACATCGCGGCTGCGGCATACGCGTATCGCGCGTGGCTGCATGCCGGCAACGGCGACTACGTGTCACACGTCGCCGACTTGCGCAAGTGCCTAGAGTATGTGACGATGCCGACGGCCGAGCCGATCGACGTGGCAACGTTCGCAACTTCGGTACACGCGCTCGCGCAAACGGCGTTCGAAACAGCCGACGAGGAAGCGATGACCGCTGCCCGAGCGGCGATGCAGGCCATCAACTGGACGCCGGGCGTCGCCGCCCACCAGTTCCTGGCAATGCGCGCGATGGGCTGGGACGCGTTCATGCGCGGCCGAGCCGGCGAGGCGCAGTGGATGTTCAAGGACGCTCGGGCGCTCGCGCCGTCGGCGGCCTGGAGAACCATGACCCATGGCGATCGGGCGTACGTCGCGCGCATGTCTCATAACGAGGCCTGGGCAATCGACGAACTGGCCGAAGCGTCCCGGCTCGCCTACGATATCGCGTGGGAGAACACGTCCGGCGAGGAACGCATGGTACTGGTCACGCTTGCGGTGCTTCACGCCCCCCACGACGCGGCTCGCGCGCAGCGCTATGCCTCGACGTTCTCGCAGCTCGGTACGGAAAACGTCGACCCCACGATCGATCTGCACGGCAACCGCCGCGCGATCGCCCACGCGAAGTACGCGCAAGGCCGGATCGAGCAGACGCTCGGACGGCGTGAAGCGGCGGTGGCGCTGCTCCACGAAGCGTACACGATCTTCGACGGCGTCGCCTATCACTACCGTGCGACGCTGGCGGCTGCGGCTCTGGCCGAGCTGACCGGCGAATCGAAGTGGCGGGATGCCTCGACCCGCCACGCGGCATTCTACCCCGACTGCCCGCTTGCAACGTACGCCGACGAGGTCGTCGCACGGGAAGAAGCGCTTCCGACGACACTCTCACCGTTCCAGCGGCAAGTCGCCCGCGCTCTCTGGAGCGGCGCCGAGCCGATCGAACTCTCGCGCAAGTTCAGCCGGAGCATGTACACGATCCAGCATCAGATCGACGCCGTGTTCGACGCGTTCGGCGTCGGCTCGCGCGGCGCGCTGCTCCAGGAAGCCCGCCGACGGGGCTTGGCAGCGTAACCCGACCACTGCGACCCGAAAGAGAAACCCCGCTCCGGCGGGGTTTCTTTTTTTGCGGTTAGCGCCGCAGGCGATAGACGAGGCCGAACCCGAGGTCGGCAACGACTTCGAACCCCTCGGCGTCTTCGATCGTTTCGTGTTCGACGGCGGTGTGATACAGCAGGACGATCTCGCGCGCGCCGTCCGCCGCGAGCAGGTTGGCCAGCATGCGCTCGAGGACCGGCGCGCGGAACGGGTTGTACAAGTAGACGACCAGATCGCCGCGCGGAAACGTGAACGAGGCGGCATCGGCAGCCACGATGCGCACGTCCTTCGCCGCGCGCTGCGCACCGTGCGCCGCAGCCAGATTATCGCGGGCGATCTCCACCAGCGCGGGCGAGATCTCGATCCCGACGACGCGCCGAAACGGACGGCGCGCGGCGAGCAGCACGACCCGCCCCATCCCCGCGCCGACGTCGACGAACGTCGCGAGCTCGGGGCGCAGCGGCGAGGCATCGAGCAACGCCTCCGCCTCGGCGACCGGCGTCGGCTCGTAGTGGGTTGCGAATTCCAGCGACGGACCGATCGCATCGGGATCGAGCTCGCCCAGGAACACGAGCGCCTCGGTCGTCACGCCGTGCACGGCGTCGAAACGCTGGCCCGCACGCCGCCCGCTCACGCGCCAGGTTTCGCTAATAGCGTTTCGAGGCCGTCGCTTCGCGCGTGCGCTCGATCATGCCGAGCGAGCGGTCGTGATTCATGTGCGCGACCCCGACGTAGAGCGTATCGATGATCGTGAGCTGCGCGATACGGCTCGAGCTCGCGTCGCTGCGGAACGCGGTCTGCTTCGCGGCCGTGACGAGCGTGATGTCGGAAACCTTTGTGATCGGCGAGGTCGGGCGATGCGTGATGCCGATGGTGGTCGCGCCGTTCGTCTTCGCGCGGTTCAACGCGTCGGTGACGTCGCGGCTCGCGCCGGTGTGCGAGATTCCAAGCGCAACGTCGCCGGGGAGCAGCAGCGAGGACGACATCGCCATCAGGTCGCCGTCGGAAAGCGCGACCACTTGCAGCCCGAGCTTGAGAAACTTATGGTACGCGTCGAGCGCGAGCGGGCCGCTGCCGCCGACGCCGTAGATCTCGACGCGGCGCGCCGCCGAGAGCGCATCGACCGCGCGCTGGAGTTCGCCGTCGTCGAGCACTTCGATCGTGTCGCGCAACGCCTGAGCATTCGCTTGGAAGACCTTCGTCTTGACCGTCGCGAGGTCGTCGCCGGGCTCGATCGCGGCATAGATCGCCGTGGCCGGCTCGACCAGATCGCGTGCGAGGACGATCTTAAACTCCTGATAACCCTTGTAGCCGATTTTCTGACAGAGCCGCACGACCGTCGATTCGCTCGTGTTCGTCCGCTCCGCAAGTTCGGTGACCGTCAGGTAGATCAACTCGTCCGGATGTTTGAGGATGAAGTCCGCGACGCGCTGTTCAGCCGCTCGCAAGCCTGAGTACGCACCATGCAGACGCACGAACGAGCCCGGAACGTTGACCGGATCGACGCCCACTTCTTTTACCGCCATGGACTGTGCGATTCTGCGCGTGGGCCGAGCCCGCCTGGAGCTAACCCCGCTCGTCTCCCCCGAAGAGTTTGGCCCTTTGTCGCTTGCGCACCAAGTGTCGCTCGAACGGCTGGGGCCGATCGAAGGGCGCCCAGGCCTCGGTCGACTTGAGGTACGCGGCGATTTGGGCTTCGAACGACGGGTCGGTCAAGGCCGGGGCGTCGCTCGTCGGTGCAACCTCGTCGACGCGGGTCTGCGCGATCACCACCATCCGGCCCATCAGGTCGAACGGCAGCGTCGTCTCCTTGCGCTCGAGCGCTCGCGTGTAGGTCGCGCGGTTCTTGTTCACGTCGCCGATCGGTGCCGCCACGAGTCGGCCGTCTTCGAGGCGTACCGTCGCGCCGAGGTTGTGGACGTTGATCACACTTCCACGCACCCGCTCGCTCACGGCTGCGTTCCCCCCCGCTTCAGATAGATGATCGCTTCTTTACTCCCGACGAGGTGGAGGCGATCGTGGATCTCGGGGACGGCGCCGTGCGGATCCGAGAGCCGCCGGATGTCGCGCAGCTGCTGCGCGCGTTTGACCTTGAGCGAGAGCACGTCGGCTTCCACCACGTGCAGCTCGCGCGCCAGTGCGACGTTGCGTCCGATCACGCGCGCGTACTGCACGCCGACCAGTGATACGACGAAGATGACGACGCTCGCGACGCCGATCCGGCCCAGAGCACGGACAAGCGCCGCCGCAGTCATGACGGCGGGGCTCCGATGCGGCGGAACTTCACGTAGCGGCGGTCGAGGAGATCGGCGAGCGGGACCCCTACCAGCGCATCGAGCGCGGCGTCGACCGCGTCGAGCACGCGCGCGACCGTTCCCGCCGAGTCACGGTGCGCGCCGCCGAGCGGTTCGCCGACGATCTCGTCGATGATGCCGAAGCGAAGGAGGTCGTCGGAGGTGAGCCGCAGCCGGGTCGCCGCTTCTTCCGCCCGGGCCGCATCGCCCCACAGGATCGCGGCGGCGCCTTCCGGAGAAGCGACCGAATAGACCGAATGTTCGAGCATCAGCACGCGGTCGGCGAGCCCGAGCGCGAGCGCGCCGCCGGAGCCGCCTTCGCCGATCACCGTCGCGACGATCGGAATGCGCGCGTCGGCGAGCTCGTACAACGCCTGCGCGATCGCTTCGGCTTGCGCGCGTTCTTCGGATCCGATCCCCGGGTCGGCCCCGTTGGTATCGATGAAGGTTACGACCGGCAGCCGCAGGTGCGCGGCGAGCGCGACCAGCCGCGTCACTTTGCGATAGCCCTCGGGCGCGGGCATCCCGAAGTTGCGCATCACCTTTTCGCGGGTGTCGCGCCCTTTGTCTTGGGCGATCGCCATCACGCGCCGCCCGCGCAGCTTGGCGAAGCCGCCGACGATCGCGTGGTCGTCGTGGAAGTGCCGATCGCCGTGCAGCTCGTCGAATTGGTCGAACGCGGCAAGGTAGTCGGTCCCGAGCGGACGCTTGGGATGACGCGCCATGTTGACCCGCTGCCACGCGGTCATCGTGCCGAAGACCTCGTGCTGGATCTCGGCATACTTCGCCTCGAGCGCTTCGATCACGCCGCCCATGTCGACCGGCTGCTGCGCGGCTTGCGCCTTGAGCGCGGCGATGCGCTGTTCGAGTTCGAGCAGGCCCTTCTCGCGTTCGACGATCACGTTCACGCCGGCGTCTCCGACGAGCTGGGCGCGGTCACCGTGGCGTGACCGTTCGACGCCTGCTTCGCCCCGACGCCGTAGTCGAGCAAACGCATCAGCAGCGGCTTGAGATCGCGGCGCTCGACAACCGAGTCGAGTGCGCCCTTCTCCAGCAGAAATTCGGCGGTCTGGAAGTTCTCGGGAAGCTTCTGGCGGATCGTCTGCTCGATCACGCGCCGTCCGGCGAAGCCGATCGCCGCGCGCGCCTCGGCGACGATCACGTCGGCCTGAAATGCAAAGGACGCCGAGACGCCGCCGGTGGTCGGGTCGGTGAGCACGCTGATGTAGTATCCGCCGTCGTCATGGAAGCGGCGCACGGCCAGGGTCGTCTTCGCCATCTGCATCAGCGCCAGCATGCCTTCTTCCATCCGCGCCCCGCCGCTGGCAGTGAAGACGACGCAGGGAACACGCCGTTCGCGGGCCCGTTCGAAGAGCTGGGCGATACGCTCACCGACGACGGTTCCCATGGTGCCGCCGCGGAAGTTGAAGTCCATGACCCCGAGCGCCACCGGGAATCCGCCGATGGAAGCGAACCCGCAGACCACGCCTTCGGTGAGCTTGGATTTCTCACGATCGCGCTGGAGTTTCTGGGGATACGGAACTTTGTCAGTCCAGCCAAGCGGGTCGCCGGGCAGCAAATCGCCGCCGATTTCGGTGAAGTCTGCGTCGACCAACATCGCGATGCGGTCGAACGCATGCATCCGGAAGTGGTGCTGGCAGCGCGGACAGACCCAGAGGTTGGCGGCGAGGTCCGGCCGATAGATCATCTCCGAACACTTCGGACACTTCGTCCACTGCGCGGCGTCCTCGGCCGGGATCGGCTGGGCCCGCCGCAGGCGCAGCCATTCCGGCATAGGCGCCACGGTGCTACTTCTTCCCGGTCAGCCGGGCGCGGTAGATGCGGCCCAGCTGCTTGAGGTAGTTGAAGATCTCGCTCTGATTGAGCTTCGACTCGCCGGCGATGCGGTCGGTGAAGACGTACGGCACTTCGAGCGCGCGGCCGTACCGGGCTTTCGCGATCACTTCGAGCCCGATCTTGAAACCGATCGGATCGAGTTCGACGCCGTCGAGCGCGGCGCGTTTCACCAGGAAGTAGCCCGACGTGATGTCCTTGATCGGGGTCAGGGGTTGGGCGAGGGCGATGGCGACGCGCGAGGTGATGATGCGCCGCTTCGGCCAATTTTCGATGCCGCCGCCCGGGACGTAGCGCGACCCGATCGCCAAGCCGTAGCCTCCGGTCGCCAGCGCGTTCACCATGCGCGGCAGAATCGCGGCGTCGTGCGAGAAATCCGCGTCCATCGCTCCGAGCGCGACCGACTCGGGGCGCGCGAACTTCCAGCCGTCGATCACGCCCGAGGACAAACCGAGTTTTCCGGGGCGGTGGAGACAGCGCACCGGCAGGCCTTCGGCTTCGAGACGGTCGACGATCGCGCCGGTCCCGTCGGGTGAGTTGTCGTCGACGACCACGATCTCGCCGTCGAGACCGTCCTGCTTGAAGATCCCCGCGAGCGTACGCACCAATCGTTCGATGCCGCCGGCTTCGTTGTACGTCGGCACGACGAGGGAGAATTTCATCGGCGTCGTCACCGAGGCTGCATCCTGCATCGCTTGCGTCACGTAAGTCGCCGCAGCGTCAGGAAGCGCGCCGGATCGAAGGGCGCAAGGTCGGCATATTGATCGGACTCCTGGCGCAGCAGGTGTACGCCGGCCTGATCGATTTCCTCGATCTCGGTCGCCGGGACGGCGACGTCTTCGCCGCGCGCGTCCCAATGCACGGCTATCAACTCGGCGCTGCGCGCTTCGCCTTCGGCGTACACGCCGGTAACGGTGCCGACGCGTGTCGCGCCGGCATAGACCGGGGTTCCCGGTTCGAGAGTTTCGAGGGTGCGTGCCATGGTCGAACCGGAGTTGTACGCCTCGCGGGCGTGCCGTTCCCGTGAAGCGGCCTTCACACTCATCGTGCCCGGCGCTCGCTCTCTTCGAGTGCCTCGAGCGCGCGGAGCAACGCCGCCTTCACGTCGGACTGGCCTCGGAATTGCCGCTCGAGCGATTCGTTCAATACGGCGTTCATGCTCTTGCGTTCGGTCTCCGCCCGTCGTTTCAGCTGATCGTACACATCGTCCGCCAGGCGCGCCGGAAAGGCCCGCATGGTCGGCCCATGATATCACATTGATATCACCTTGCCAAGCCGGCCCGGTCCGCCTCGCTTGGCTAGACCAATTGCCCGAGCGCCCACAGTGCGCCGGCGGAGCGAGTGCCTGCGGGAGGTGAAGCCGATGCTCGGCGCAATGAGCACGTCGATGCGCCGGGCCGGTGGGCCGAGGCGCGCCGCACAGGTGAAAGCCTTGGTGAACATGCCTCTGATCGTCGACTCCACCCCCCAGTGCGCGGTGCACGCGTGATTCGCATGGACACCGAAACGCGGCGCGTCGCGCTCGAGACGGGGGCCACGACCACCGTCGAATGCTGGGGCGAGGCCGGACCGGCGATCCTGTGCGTGCACGGGATATCGTCGTCGCGGCGCGATTTCGCGCGCCTGGGCGAAGCGCTGGCCGACACGCATCGCGTGTTCGCGTACGATCAGCGCGGGCACGGGGACAGCGCAGCCGCCCAGGGTTCGCTCGCACTCGAGGCGCTCGCCGCCGACCTGCGCGCGGTCGCCGACAGCATCGGCACCGTCGCCGCGGTCGTCGGACACTCGTGGGGCGGCGCGGTGGCCCTCGTCGGCGGTCCGAAGATCGCCCGTGCGTTGGTGCTGGTCGATCCGATGATCCGCGTCGTTCCCGGCACGTTCGATCGCGAGTACGTCGACGACCTCGCCGGACTGCTCGCTATCGAAGGTTCGGACCGCGACGACGCCGTGCGCGCGGCCTACGCCTCGGCCGACCCGCGCGACCGCGAGGGCAAGGTCCACGGGATGCACGGACTGAGTCTGGACACGCTCCGCCGCCTCGGCCGAGACAATCGCGCCGACGAGGGCGGGTGGGATCTGCGCGAACGGCTCGCACGCATCAAGATCCCGACCACGATCCTGCTCGCCGGCGAAGAGTCTGTCGTCGCACCCGACGACCTGCGCGACGCCGCCGCGCCGGTGAGCGTGCAGACCGTTGCGAATCACGGTCACACGCTGCACCGCACGGCGTTCGATCGTTTCGTCGAGGCGGTCCGCGCCGCCGCGTAACCGCCTCGGGCTAGTGCCTAGCCGTGGTCTTGAGGGCGGTTGTGCCCGTCGTCGTTGTTGTTGTTGCCGTACTGGCCGCGGTTGTTTTGACCGCGATTCCACTGGCCGCCGTCGTTTCGGGCGGTGTTGTTGTACCGACCGTTGTTGTTGTTGTTCTGCCAGTTGTCGTACCGGCCGTTGTTGTAGCCGTTGTTGACCGGCTTGTTGTCGCCGCCGTAGTTTCCGCCGTTGTTGTAGCTGCCGTTGGAATATCCGCCGCCGTTAGAGTAGCCGCCGTTCGCATATTGGCCGTTGCTGTTCGGATAATACGTCTGGCCGTTCGGCATGACGACTCGGCCGTCGCCGTAGACGGTCCCGCCGTTACGGGTATAGCCGACGACCGAGTTGGCTTGTGCCTGCTTGCGCTGGACGTTGTTGTAGATGACGATCCCGCCGATGACCGCCGCCGCGGTCAGCAGCGTCGATGTGGTGTCCGCGGAAGCGGGGCGGGGAATGATTGCGCCGGTTGCGATGGTTGCCGCCGCGCCCGTCGCGATCGCAAGTTTCCGGAGATGAGCGAACATGTCGTAGTTTACCTCGTGTCGTCCGGTCGAGATCAACTCGCCGGAACATGCTCCAAGCGTAGGGTCCAAACATTGGAAAATGCTGGAGCGGCTGGGCATAGCCCAGCATTCTCATCCCATTGCAATTGATCGTTCACAGAGCGCCGCGCGAACGACCTCAGCGCTCGGCGGCCAACCTTGCCGCGGCACCGATCATCACCGCCCCGGTAACTCGCGAGGTGACGCGGGCGGCGCGCGGTGTGCGCAGCAGCACATGTGCGCGATGCGCGAGCGCACCGTACGCAGCAAACACGAGCGCGTCGCTTACGATGAACGTCGCTCCGAGCAGCGCGAACTGCGGCGCGGCCGGATGCGAGGCATCGACGAACTGCGGCAGCAGCGCGCCGAAGAACAAGATCACTTTCGGATTGGCGAGTTGCGTCGTGAGGCCGAGCCGGAACGCCCGCCGCTCGCGCCCCGGTGCATCGAAGGCATAGGCGGTGCCGCGATCGAGCAGCGCGCGCACCCCGAGACATGCGAGGTACGCGACGCCGAGCCACTTCACCGCGACGAACAGCGGGTGCGACGCGACCAGCAGCGCGCCGAGTCCCGCGGCCGCCGCGGCGACGAACGCCGCGTCGCCGGCGAGCACGCCGGCGTTGGCGGCGAGCGAGCTGCGAAACCCGCCGCGCAGCGCGCTCGAGACGACGGCGACCACGGCTGGGCCGGGAACCAGCGACACGCACACCGCCACGACGGCGAAGGTCAGCCACGTATGCGCGGTCATGCGCGGCCGTTCACCCTAGCCGCCGGACGGAAACGTCGCGACGAGTTTGCCGGTGACGCCGCGGTTCCACAGCCGCTCTGCGGCTTCGCTGATCTGGGCGATCGGAACGACGCCGTCGATGTGCACGGTGAGTTTGCCGGCGTCGAGCAGCGCGGCAAGGCGCGCGAGGCCGGCGCCGGCCGGTTCGCGTTCGAGCTCGTGAAAGATGATGAAGCCGTAGATCGCGGCGCCTCCGTGCCCGTAGAACGACGCGATGTCGATCGTGCTCGTGCGCTCGGCCGAGGTTCCGAACGTCACCAGCAGCCCGTCCTCCGCCAGTTCGCGCAGAGCGCTCGAGAACACGTCGCCGCCGACGGAATCGAGGATCACGTCGAACGGCCCGGTTTCGTGCGCGGCGCCGGCCGAGTTGCCGACCACGACCACGTCGGCGTTGGCGGCGACCGCGGCGCGCTTCTCGGGCCGGTGCACGAGCGCGGTGACGTGCGCTCCGGCGAGCCGCGCGAGCTGCGTCGCGAACATCCCCACGCCGCCCGACGCGCCGGTGATCAGCGCGCGGCGGCCCAGCAGCGAGCCGCGCTTGCCGAGCGCGTACAGCGCGGTCAGCCCGGCGACGGGCAGTGTCGCCGCCGCTTTGAGATCGACCGCGGCCGGGACGACGGCGAGGTTCCTCGTCGGCGCCGCGACACGTTCCGCCCAGGCGCCCGCGCTCAGCATCCCGACGACGCGCGCGCCGGCATGGGGACCCGAGCCGTCGGCCGCGGCGCGTTCGACGATGCCGGCGAAGTCCCAGCCCGGCCGCCAGCCGTCGGCGAGGTTCTTCGCGCGGCGAATCTCGCCTAAGTTCAGGCTGACCGCGGCGACCCGCACCAGCGCTTCCGACGGCAGCGGCACGGGTTCCGCGACGTCGGCAAGGGCGAGCCCGCCCGGAGCGGAGCGATCGACGACGACGGCTTGCATATCGTCCTCGACCGCCGCCGCGCGTGAAGGGATGCTCTTAGAGTTCGTCCCGGGCGTAGAGGATTGCGGCCAGCACGACCAGCGCCGCCGTTTCCGTGCGCAGGATGCGACGGCCGAGCGAGATCGGCGCGCCGCCGGCCGCCTGTGCCCGCGCGACCTCGTCCGCGGCGAAGCCGCCCTCGGGGCCGATCACGACCAGCACGCGGCGCGCATCCGGCAGCTCGCGTTCGAAGACCGCGCGCAGCGGGGCGGGGTCGGCGAGTTCCCACGGCACGTAGACCCGGTCGTAGCCCGCGAACGTCGCCAGCAGCCCGTCCCAATCGACGACGTCGCCGACCTGCGGAACACGCGTGCGCCCCGATTGCTGCGCCGCCGACTTCGCGATGCGCCGCCAACGCTCGACCTTCGCCGGACTGGTGTCGTAACCGATCACGCGCGCGCTGCGCACCGGGACGATCGCATACGCGCCGAGCTCCGTCGCCTTCTCGACGACGAGATCCATCTTCTGGCCTTTGGGGACCGCTTGCGCGATGGTCACCTCGATCGTCGTCTCCACCGCATCGCGGTCGAGCGGGGCGTCGAGCGTCGCACGCACGCTGCGGCCGTCGACTTCGAGCGTCGCGGCGAACGCGACGCCGCCGGAGTCGACGACCTGCACGCGGTCGCCGGTTCGCTTGCGCAGCACGGTCGCGACCTTGCGGGCATCATCGGGCGCCAGCGCGACGCACTCGCCGGCCGCATGAACGCCCTCGACGAAGAAACGGTCGCGCATCGCAGCAGGCGCTTCGGCACCCGCGCGCGGAAGGCCCCGCGATGGACGACGCCTTCTGGCTGCGCTACCTGCGCGCTCACGCCGATCCGCGCACGCGCGCGCTGCACGCCGCGGGAACGCTCGGCGCCACCGCGCTGCTCGTCGCGGGCGCCCTGCGGGGCGACATCCGGTTGGCCGGCGCCGCACTGCTGTGCGGGTACGGCCCGGCGTGGCTGGCACACGCGCTCGTCGAGCACAACCGGCCGGAGACCTTGAGCGCGCCGTTCCGCTCGCTCGCCGGCGACTACCGGATGTGCTTCGGAATGCTCACCGGCAGGCTCGACCCCGAGCTGCGCCGCGCCGGCGTCACCGTTTCGCGCTGATCTCGAAGAAGCATTACTCCGCGCGGAACGCGTCCTTCACGCGGTCGAAGAACGACTTCTCTTCGATCTGATCGCCGCCGGCGCGCCCGTACTCCTCGAGGAGCTCGCGTTCGCGCTTCGACATCTTGGTCGGCACGACGACGTGCACGGTGACGAGCTCGTCGCCCT
>JAQBPL010000287.1 GCA_028287545.1 Vulcanimicrobiota bacterium
CAGGAGTTTCCGCACGTCATCTTCCTCGCCGAGGCGAATCAGTGGCCGGAGGACCTCTCGTCGTATTTCGGCGACGGCGACGAGTGCCACATGTGCTTCCACTTCCCGCTCATGCCGCGGCTGTTCATGGCTCTCGCCGACGAGGACCGCTATCCCGTTCACGACATCCTGCGCCAAACGCCGCCGATCCCCGAGGGGTGCCAGTGGGCCGTGTTCTTGCGCAACCACGACGAGCTGACGCTCGAGATGGTGAGCGACCGCGAACGCGAGCGGATGAACGCAGTGTACGCGATCGAGCCGCGGATGCGGATCAACGTCGGGATCCGGCGCCGGCTGGCGCCGCTGCTGGAGAACGACCGCCGCCGGATCGAACTGATGAACTGCCTGCTCATGTCGATGCCGGGAACGCCGGTGATTTACTACGGCGACGAGATCGGGATGGGCGACAACCTCTTTCTCAAGGACCGCGACGGCGTTCGCACGCCGATGCAATGGTCGCCGGACCGCAACGGCGGTTTCTCGAGCGCGGAGCAAGTCCGGCTCTACGCGCCGGTCGTGACCGATCCCACGTACGGGTTCGAAGCGGTGAACGTCGAGACGCAGGAGCGCACGCCGACCTCGCTGCTGAACTGGATGCGCCGCGCGATCGCGGTGCGCAAGGCGACGCGGACGTTCGGACGCGGCAGCCTCACCCTGCTCTATCCGAGCAATCGCCGCGTGCTGACGTACCTGCGCGAGTTCGAGGACGAGACGATCCTGGTGGTGGCGAACCTCTCGCGCAACGCGCAGGCCGTTCAGCTCGATCTGGCCGGCTTCGCCGGGCGCACGCCCTTCGAGATGCTCGGCTCGACGGCGTTCCCGCCGATAACGACGTCGCCGTACGCGATCACCCTGGGGCCGTACGGATTCTACTGGTTCGCGCTCGTCCGCGATCCGAGCGGAACGACCGCTCCGATCCGGTCGCTCACTCTCCCGGAACTACCGACGGTCGTCGTGCCGCGGGCGACGCTCGCCTTCGATCGCTGGGCGCGCGCCGTGATCGACAGCGACGTCGTGCCGCTTGCGCTCGGCGCATCGGAGCACGGTCGCGTCCGCGACGCGTTCGTCGCCGCCGCGCTCGACCCGTCGCTCGCGTTCCTGGTCGTCGGCGACGGCCAACGGCGCGTCTCGCTTCCGCTGCGCTTCGTCTTCGACGAACCGATTCGCGAAGACGCCGTCGCGCGGGTGCGCAGCGGCCCGCGCGAAGGCTGGATCGTCGACGCCGGAACCGATGCCTCAACCGCGCCGCTGATCGAACGCGCGATGCGCGAGGGAATCGAGCTCCACGACGAAGGGCGGTTAACGTTCGCACTCGAGGGTGACCCCATCCCCGAAGCGCTCAGCTCGCAGCGGCTGGGCTCGGCGACGGGCGCGCAACGGTGGGTCCTCGACGACGTGCGGCTCGTCTCCCTGCACCGCCAGATGCCGCGCTTGCCGGACAGCGCCGTCGCGTTCATGCGGCATCTGCGCGAACGCGGCTACACTCGCGCGCCGGAACTCCTGGGCACCGCGACGGTCGTCGACCCGGGGGGTGCGACGTGGGTCGCCGCGACCTCACAGCGGTACGTTCCGCATCCCGAGGACGCGGAACATTCCCTGCGTGAGATCTTGCGCGCGGGAACGGCCGACGAACGGCTGCTGCGCAGCGCGCAGGTGATGGCCGACGCCTTGGCCGCGCTGCACCGCACGTTGGCGACCGCGGGCAGCGACCCGACATTCGGAACGCATCCCACGAGCGCCGGCGACGTCGCCCGCTGGCGCGCCGAGGCCCGCGAGGATCTGGACGCGCTGGTGAACGCCGGCGTCGAAGGCGTCGTCTCGGTGAGCGCGCGCGTCACGAGTTTGCTCGACGCGCTCCCAACGACGATCGACGCGTCGTCGTCCCGCGCGCACGGCCGGCTGAGCCTGCACCGCGTTCTGTTGGTCGAGGGCATTCCCGTGTTCGTCGGATTCGGCGAGGCGGTCGAAGATCGCAGCTCGCCGCTCAAGGACGTCGCGTCGCTGGCGCGGTCGTTCGATTCGGTCGCGCGCGAAGCGGTCGCCGTCAGCGCGCACGACGCCACCGCCGATCGCGACGCCACCAGCGCGAATATGCGCGATCTGACCGCCCGGGCGCTGGCGACCTTCGTCGAGCGCTACGCCGAGGCGGCGCGCGACCTGCCGACGGTTCCGCAAGACCGCGGTCAGCGCGATGCGCTGATCCGTTTCTTCCGGCTGCGGGCCGCGTTGCGCGACGTGCGCGAGGCGGTAGCGCGCCGTCCGAACGCGCTGGCGACCGCCGTCGACGCCCTGCACGTGGAATGCTCGTGAACGCTGCCGCCGAGCGCTTCGTCCACGTCATGCCCTTCGGCGCGTCGCTGCGCGACGACGGCGTCGCGTTCCGGATCTGGGCGCCGTCGCGCGACGGAGGCGCGGTCGTCGTCGACGGTGCCGAACACCGGCTCGACCGCCGGGGCGACGGCTGGTTCGAACGATTCGTGCCCGGCGCGCGCGCCGGGGCGCGGTACGCGTTCGCATTCGACGGACTCGACCCGCGCGTTCCGGATCCCGCGTCGCGCTTTCAGCCCGACGGCGTGCACGGACCCAGCGCCGTCGTCGACCCGACCGCCTATGCGTGGCAGCATCCCGGCTGGCGCGGGCGGCCGGCCCACGAGCTGGCGTTCTACGAGTTCCACGTCGGCACGTTCACGGCCGCCGGAACGTACGCCGCGGCGGCGGAGCGGCTGGACGATCTCGCGGCGCTCGGCGTCACCGCGCTCGAGCTGATGCCGCTCGCACAGCCGGCCGGACGCCGGAACTGGGGTTACGACGGGGCGCTCCCGTTCGCGCCGCAGCACGCCTACGGTTCGCCGGACGAGCTCAAAGCGTTCGTCGACGCGGCGCACGCCCGCGGGCTGTCGGTCTTTCTCGACGTCGTCTACAACCACTTCGGCCCGGAAGGCAACTATTTGGGCGCGTTCGCCGGTGCGTTCTTCACCGAGCGCCATCACACGCCGTGGGGTTCGGCGATCGACGTCGAGAGTGACGCCGCGGCGAACGTCCGCGCGTTCTTCATCCATAACGCGCTCTACTGGCTTCACGAGTACCGCTTCGACGGCTTACGGCTCGACGCGGTGCACGAGATTCGCGACGCTTCGTCGCCGTCGTTCCTCGTCGAACTCGCGTCCTGCGTGCGATCTCGCGCGGAGCCCGGCCGGCACGTGCAGCTGGTGCTCGAGAACGATGCCAACGACGCCGGCCTGCTGCGCTCGTACGACGCCCAATGGAACGACGACGCGCACCACGCGTTCCACGTCCTGCTGACCGGCGAGCACGACGGCTACTACGGCGACTACGCGGACGACCCGGTTCGCCGGCTGGCGCGCGCGCTCGCCGAAGGCTTCGCCTACCAAGGCGAACCGTCGGTACATCGCGGCGACGCGCCGCGCGGTGAGCCGAGCGCGGATCTGCCGGCGACGAAGTTCGTCGACTTCCTGCAGAATCACGACCAGATCGGCAACCGCGCGTTCGGCGAGCGCCTCTCGATGCTGACCGGCGAGACGGCGCTGCGTGCCGCGAGCGCCGTGCTGCTGCTCGCCCCCGCGCTGCCGCTGTTGTTCATGGGCGAAGAATGGGCGGCGTCGACGCCGTTCCTGTTCTTCTCCGACTTCGGTGCGGAGCTGGGAGGAGCGGTCACCAGCGGCCGCCGCCGGGAATTCGCCGCGTGGCCCGCATTTCGTGATGCGAACGTGCGGGAGCGGATCCCGGATCCGCAGGATCCGGCGACGATGGAAGCGTCACGCTTGCGCTGGGACGAGCGATCGGCACCGCCGCATGCGGCGGCGCTGGCCCACCATCGCGCGCTGCTCGCTCTGCGCGCGCGTACGATCGTGCCGCACCTCGCCTCCGGTGCGTGGGGGGCAGGATACGAAGTCCTCGATCCCGCCACGCTGGTCGTGCGGTGGCGTTTCGGGGACGGCGCGCGGCTCGGCGTCGTCGCACGCTTGGGAAGCGCAACGGCCCCCGTCTCGTTTGCGTTCGAGGGCGCGCCGCTCTTCACGCTGGGCGCCGTCCCGCCGCGCCTCGAGCGCGGCGAATTGGCGCCGTGGAGCGTCGGCTGGTTCCTCGCGCCGTGACGCCGCGCGCGACGTACCGCCTGCAGTTCCATGCCGGATTCCGTTTCACCGACGCGACGGCGCTGGTGCCGTATCTCCACGCGCTGGGAATCTCGCACGTCTACGCCTCGCCGTATCTGAAGGCGCGGCCCGGATCGACGCACGGCTACGACATCGTCGACCACAACGAGTTCAATCCGGAGATCGGAACGCCGCAGGAATACGCGGAGTTCGTCGACGCGCTGCGCGCGCACGGCATGGGTCACGTGCTCGACTTCGTTCCCAACCACATGGGCGTCGGCGGCTGCGACAACGCCTGGTGGCTCGACCTCTTGAGCTGGGGCCGCGACTCGCACTATGCCGACTACTTCGACGTTGATTGGGAACCGCTGCGCCAGCAGCTGCGCGGCAAGATCCTGCTTCCGTTTCTGGGCCAGCAGTACGGCGAGGTGCTCGAGGCCGGCGAATTGCGCTGGGAGTACGCCGAAGGACGCATCTCGCTGCGCTACTACGAGCATTGCTTTCCGCTCGCGCCGCCGTCGTACGCCCTCGTGCTCGCCGGTGCCGAACCCGCGTCGCTGGAATCGTTCGCGCCGCTCTTCGCAGCGCTCGAAGGCGTTCCGAACCGCGTCGAACGGCGTACGGCGGCGACGTCGCTGCGCCGCCTGCTGGCCGAGACCGAGGGGGAACACGCGCGGGCGCTGATCGAGCGCCTCGACGCGGGACGAGCGAGCACCGAAGGGAAGAGGCTCATCGAGAGCGTGGTAGAGGCGCAGCACTGGCGGCCCGCATCGTGGAAGGTCGCGGCCGAAGAGATCAACTACCGCCGCTTCTTCGACATCAACGGCCTCGCCGCGCTGAGGATGGAACGCGCCGCGACCTTCGCCGACGCGCACAAGCTGGTCTTCGAGCTGATCGAGCGCGGCGCGGTCGACGGCTTGCGGCTGGACCACGTCGACGGACTGTTCGATCCGCTCGGCTACTGCGATCTGCTCCGCTCCCGCGCGGAGCTGCTCGGCGAGCCGCTGTATCTGGTGATCGAGAAGATCCTCGCACCGCACGAGACGCTGCGCGCGCGATGGAACGTCGACGGCACCACCGGCTACGAGTTCATGAACGCGGTCACCGGCATCGCGATCGACGGCCGCCACGAGCGCGCCTTCGACCACCTCTACCGCCGGCTCACCGGCGATGCGGCGCCGTTCGAGGAAACGGCGTACGAAGCGAAACGCTTCATGCTGATAACCGCTTTGGCCGCCGAGCGCAACGTCCTCGCGCTGCAGCTCGACCGGATCGCGCAGCGCGATCCGCGCACGCGCGACTTCACCCTTTTCGAGCTGACCCGCGCGCTCGTCAACACGATCGCCGCCTTCCCCGTGTACCGCACGTACTTGCGCGGCGACGGGGTCGACACCGAAGATCGCCGGTACATCGAATGGGCGATCGGCCGTGCGCGTTCGCGCGACCTCGCGAGCGAAGGTTCCGTCTACGCCTTTCTGCGGCGCGTTCTGCTCACCGAGACGGACGACGAGGCGCTGCGAGAACGCTACGTCGAATTCGGGATGCGCTTCCAGCAGCTGACCTCTCCGGTCGCCGCCAAAGGCGTCGAAGACACCGCCTTCTACCGCTCGGTGCGGCTCGTCGCGCTCAACGAGGTCGGCGGCGATCCCGGGCGCTTCGGCACGCCGGTCGCGGAATTCCACCGGCAGAACGCCGCCCGCGCGGCGGCCCGTCCCAGCGCGATGGTGACGACGTCGACGCACGACGCGAAGCGCGGCGAAGACGTGCGCGCGCGGATCGCGGTTATCTCGGAGATGCCGGAGGCTTGGCGCCGCGCCGTCGGGCGCTGGTCGCGCCTGAACGCGCGTCACGCCGTCAAACTCCCCAGCGGACGTTCCCCCACGCCGCTCGCCGAGTACCTGCTGTATCAAACGCTCGTCGGCGCGTGGCCGGCCGAATTGCTCGCCGGAGGGCCGGATGCCCGAGCGCTCGCCGCCTTCGCGGACCGGATCGCCGCGTACATGGTGAAAGCCGGCCGTGAAGCGAAGCTGCGCACGAGCTGGGCGAACCCCGACGAGACGTACGAACAAGCGCTCGAGCGTTTCGTTCGGCGATTGCTCGATCCGCGCTCTGCTCGGGCGTTCCTCGAAAGCATCCGCGAATTCACGCGCGGGCTCGCGTCCGCGGCGCTGGCGAACAGCCTCGCACAAGTCGTCTTGCGAACGACGGCTCCGGGCGTCCCGGACACCTATCAGGGATCCGAGGTGTGGGAGTTCAGCTTGGTCGATCCGGACAACCGGCGACCGGTCGACTTCGCTGCGCGAGCGGCGCTGCTGGCGGGGCTCGACGCCGCCCTCGGCGCGGGCATCCCGCGCGAACGCTTGGCAGCTGACCTGCTGACCGAATGGCACGACGGACGGATCAAGTTCTACGTCCTGGCAACGCTGCTGCGCCATCGCGCGGAAGCGGCGTGGCCGAACGATGCATACGTCGCCCTGGACGCCGCGGGAACACACGCCGCGCACGTCGTCGCGTACACTCGAGGCAACGCGGTGGTCGTCACCCCGCGCCTCTCGCACGTCCTGGCCGGCGAAGCGCTGCCGGTCGGTGCGATTTGGCAGACGACGGTGCTGCATCTGCCGCCGGGTGCGCCCGAACGCTATCGCGACGTGCTCAGCGGACGCGAAGCGATCGCGGAGCAGCGCGAGGATGCGCTCGTTCTCCCGCTTGCGCGTGCGCTCGCCGTGCTGCCCGTCGCGGTGCTCGAGCCGATCTGACCAAACCTGTGCGCGGGCGCACCTACCGACTCGGAACTGGGCTTGGCTGACGCTCCGTTGGGTAAAGTAACCTCTGGAGGGAACGTACTTATCATCATGATCAAACGCCAACTTGCTTGCTTCGCGCTGGCCGCCTCAATCGGCATGACCGCGATGCCCGCCGCTCCGGCGCTCGCCGACGGCGCAGCCAGTACGCGCAACATCATCGGCGGCGCCGCCCTCGTCGGCGGAGCGCTGCTGATCATCAACCACAACCGCAAAGTCCATCAGAAATACGCGGAGTACGATCGCCGTCAAGCGTACACGCAGGCCCAAGCGAACAACGCCGAAGCCGCGTACGCATCGGAACGCCAAGCCTACAATCACGAAGCGGCTCTGGTCGCCGGATACAAACGCGAGGTCGCGATCCAGCATCAAGAAGTCTTGCGGCTGCGTCACGAGATCGCGATGAACCGGCGCAACAACGCCCACGTCGCCTCGAGGGCGGGCGCGACCGGACCGCTGGTCGCCGGCGCGCGGATCGAACGGACGCCCAGCGGGACGCGCATCGCATCCAATGCGCCGTCGTACGGCTGGGGCGCACTCTAACCCCATGCGGGGCCAGCTCCTCTCCGCCGCGATCGCCGTGTCGATCGCGGCGGCGGGATGCGCTCAGCACGCCGCCGACCCGCAGGCGCTCGCCGACGACACGACTCGGGGCGTCTACGACGTCGATCTGGCGCGAGCGACCGAGCACTTCGACGACGCGCTCAAAACGCAGGTGAACCGCGCGTCGGTCGGCCTGCTCTCCGACCGAATGCACGCACTGGGTACGTACCACGGCCTCAAGCAAGTGGCGGCCGAGCCCGACAAGGGCCGCTACGACTACGAAGCCGCCTTCGACAAAGGCACGCTGCTGGTGCAGATCCGGATCGACCCGGATCAGAAGCTCGGCGCCTACCGCATCGTCCCCGCCCCCGCGTCCGGGTAAGGACGACCGTCAGGGGCCACCCCCGGGCCCCCTGAGCGTCCCGGGGGCTCCCGCGACGCGGCGCGAAGAGCGCGGCGAAACGCTTTTCGTCACCGAAGGGTCGTGCGATACGGCCCTCTTCCACGTTCAGGAGTTCAATCGCACCCATTTGCTACGTTCACCGTCGACGATCTCGTAATCGTGGCAGGCCCTGTCGGCTATCATGCCGCGATCCGGCTCGGCCAGCTCGGCAAAAAGGTCGTCTGCTTCGACCGTGACGAGGTCGGCGGCGTCTGCCTGAACTGGGGCTGCATCCCGACCAAGGCTCTCCTCCACGTGGGCGAGATCTCGCGCCAGATCGAGCACGCCGGCGAGATCGGGCTGAAGGTGCCGAAAGCCGAAGTCGACCGCGAAGGCGTGGCGGCGTTCACCGGCAAGGTCGTCAAGGCCAACGTCGGCGGCGTCAACCAGCTCTTCAAAGCCAACGGCG
>JAQBPL010000302.1 GCA_028287545.1 Vulcanimicrobiota bacterium
CGGGGGGTCGTTGGTTCAATCCCAACCGTGCCCACCATGTACTCGATGGCGTTGTAGCTCAGTTGGTTAGAGCGCCGCCCTGTCACGGCGGAGGTCGTGGGTTCGAGCCCCATCAACGTCGCCAGACACGAGCGCCGGATCTCGGAAACGAGGTCCGGCGTTCGCCTTTCCGAACACGCCCGGGCGTGGCGTCGATCGCGATCGAGCATCTTACCAAACGGTATCCCACCGGGACCGTCGCGCTCGACGACGCCAACCTCGAGATCGCCGACGGCGAATTCGTCGCGATCGTCGGTCCGAGCGGCTGCGGCAAAAGCACGCTGCTTCGCATCCTCGCCGGGCTCGACGCGGCGACCGAAGGTCGGATTGCGGTCGCCGGCGATGAGCCGCGCCGCGACGAGCTGCCCAGCGCGACAGTGTTTCAGGAAGCGTCGCTTTTCCCGTGGATGCGGGTCGAGCAGAACGTCGCGTTCGCGTTCGACTCGCTCGACGTGCCGAGCGCGGAGGTGCGCCGCCGCGTGCGCGACGTGCTCGACCTCGTCGGGCTCACCGAGTACGCGCGCGCCTGGCCGCACGAACTCTCCGGCGGGATGAAGCAGCGGGTCGCGGTCGCCCGCGCGTTCGTTACCGATCCGCCGATCTTGTTCATGGACGAACCGTTCGGCGCGCTCGACGAGCAGACGCGCGTCGGCCTCGCCAACGAGTTGATGCGGCTGTGGGAGCGGTCGCCCAAAACGGTCGTCTTCGTGACGCACGGCATCGAAGAGGCCGTCACGCTGGCCGACCGGGTCGTCGTGCTGAGCGCGCGTCCGGGGACGGTGAAGGAGATCGTGCCGATCGGCTTTCCGCGGCCGCGCGACGCGATCGCGGTGCGCGGCGAGCCCGCTTTCGGTGAACACGTCGTGCACATCTGGGACTTGCTGCGATGACCCTCGGCGAACGGGCGGTTCGCGTCGCCGCGCCGCTCTCGATCATCGCCGTGTGGCAAGTCGCGGTGTCGACGCACCTGTTGAATCCCGGACTCTTCCCGCCGCCGAGTGCGATCTTCGCGAACTTCGTCGCGTACGCGTCGAGCGGCGAATTGGCCGTCAACGCGTATTGGACGCTCAGCCGGCTGCTGGTGGGTCTAGTGATCGGCGGGATCCCCGGCACGCTCGTGGGCTTGGGGATGGGGATGAACCGCTGGGTGCAGGCGTACTTCTCGCCGCTGATCGCGTTGCTGTACCCGATCCCGAAGATCGCGATCCTCCCGCTGTTCTACTTTCTCTTCGGGACCGGCGAGGCCGCGAAGTGGGCGGCGGTCGCGGTCGGCGTGTTCTTTTTGATGGCGATCAACACGGAGGCCGGCGTGCGGCAGATCGAGACGATCTATCTCGATGTGGCCCGAGCGTACCGAATCCGGCCGGCGTCGTTCTTTTTCCGCGTGCTGCTGCCGGGCGCGCTGCCCAACATCTACGCCGGACTCAAGCTCAGCATCGGGATCGCCATCGTGCTCGCGGTCGCGGCGGAATATCAGCTGACCCGCGTGGGTCTCGGCTTCGCGATCTTCAACGCGGGCCAGTTGCTCGACGTCGAGCGGCTGTACGCGGCCCTCGTCGCGGTCTCGCTGCTCGGCTTCGCGCTCGCCGCGATCGTCGACGGCGTCGAGTCGGTCGCCATC
This sequence comes from Vulcanimicrobiota bacterium, assembly GCA_028287545.1. The sequence continues at coordinate 1,661 of JAQBPL010000302.1, forward strand.
CCGTGGCGCAATCGGCCGCGGGCATGAGGAAACGCAAAGATCGCTTGACCTGGTAGGCAATCACCAAGGCGAGACCTCGGTTGGTTGGCGAACAGAGAAGTCCGTGGAGGCCGACGGAGCAACGCAAGCAAGGAAGCATGTGCGCGCAGTTCTCGTCGCAGCCGACGTCGCGGAGACGTCGCTGTGGACGGAAGCCGCGCACCACGACCTCTCCCTCGACGCCAGCTATGCGGGGACCTTGGCAGAAGCGCTGGCCCTCGTCGAGGCGCGGAACTTCGACATCGCGGTGGTTTCGTCGGGCGTCTGCGATGGTTCGTATCGCGATCTGCTTCGCGCGCTCCAGACGGCGCGCGAAGATCTGCCGGTCATTGTCGTCGCTGCGCTCGATCACGACGCGGTGCGCGACGCGCTCGCGCTGGGAGCGATCGACATCATCGCTTCGAGCGATCTGGTGCGCCTGGGGCCTGCCGTCTCGCGCGCGCTGCGCGACGGCGTGCTGGCCGCGCTGTTGCGCCGCACACGCGCCGAAACGACCCTGCTCGACGAGACGCTGCGACGCACGCGCGACGACGTGGTCATCGTGGCAATCGACGATGCGGCGATCGCCACGGTGTACGCGACGCGGCCGGATCTCGTGGGCCGCCCGCTGGCGGAGCTGCCGTTCGTGCGCGACGGAGAAGAAGCCGAAGAGCTCGCGGCGTGTGTGTATGCGTTGCGCCCCGCGCGTTTGACCTTGGGGTCCGGCACCGTGTCGGTCGAACCACTCGCGGCGCCGCCGTACGATCGCCGCTACGTCGCGATCACGCTCGAGCGCGGCGGTGTGCTGGGCCTCGATGAACGCGATCCCGTCACCGGCCTGCCCCAGCGCGCGGCCTTCGAGCGGATGGCGCAAAGCACGCTGGCCGAAGCGGAGCGTGACGGAACCTCCGCCGTCGTGTTGTTTCTCGACGTCGACCGGTTCCACGTCGTGAACGAGATCGCCGACCACACCGCCGGCGACACCGTGCTGCGCGAGATCGCGACGCGGCTGCGCGACGCGCTCCCCGACGCGTACGTCGCGCGCTTCGGCGGCGACGAGTTCGTCCTGCTGCGTCTCGAAGACACGCCGGAAGCGGCCGCCCAAACCGTCAACGCCGCACTGGCCGCGTTTTCTGAACCGTTCACGGTGGCGCTGAAGCCCGTGTACCTGACCGCGAGCATCGGCGTCGCACAGGCACCGGACGATGCGACCGACGTCGCCGCGCTCATCGGCACGGCCGAGGCGGCGGTGTTCGAAGCGAAACGGCTCGGACGCAACACCGTGCGCTGGTATCGCTCGCCGGGTGCGTCGTCGTCGCTCGAGCGTGTCCTGACGCGCCGCGATTTGCAGGGCGCGATCCAGCGCAACGAGTTCGAACTCTATTATCAGCCGATGTACGACATCGAGACGCGCGCGATTCACGGCGTCGAGGCGTTGCTGCGCTGGCGCCATCCGGTGCACGGCCTGATGCTGCCGGACCGGTTCATCCCGGTGGCGGAAGAGTTCGGCCTGATCGAGGAGATCGGCGCGTGGGTGCTCGATGAAGCGCTCGCCCAGGTGCGCAAGTGGGCGGATATCGGGATCCCGGCGATCCGCGTGAGCGTCAACGTGTCGGCGCGTCAGTTCGAGAACGACGCGCTGCCGAAGCTCGTGGCCGTTCTGCTCGACAAGCACCAGGTTGCCGCGACGTGCCTGGAGATCGAGATCACCGAGTCGTCGATCATGCGCGACGTTCCCGCCGCGGTGCGGCTGCTGCGGGCGCTGCGCGAGCTCGGCGTGCGGGTCTCGATCGACGACTTCGGCACCGGCTACACGTCGCTGAGCTTCCTCAAACGCTTCCCGGTCGACCAGCTGAAGATCGACCGCACCTTCGTGGCCGACGTGGCCGGCGGCGCCTTCGACGGCGCGATCGTTCGGGCCGTCACCACACTGGCGCGCGGCCTCGGCGTGCGCACCGTGGCGGAAGGCGTCGAGGAGCAGGAACAGCTCGACCGGCTGCGCACGCTCGATTGCGATGTCGTCCAGGGCTTCCTGCTGTGCCACCCGCTGCCGGCGGCCGCCTGCACCCCGGTCCTGGCAGCAATGGCGCCCGCGGTCTGAGGAAAGGGAGGGCCCGAATCCCCTCCGCCGAACCCGGGTAGGTCGCCCACGCCGAGATAGCTCAGTCGGTAGAGCACAGGTCTGAAAAACCTGGTGTCGCGAGTTCGATTCTCGCTCTCGGCA
>JAQBPL010000320.1 GCA_028287545.1 Vulcanimicrobiota bacterium
GTCCTCCCAAGTGGACGCCCGGGCTCACGTCCGGGGCGAGTCGCGGCCACTACGATGACGCCATGAAAGTTGCTATCCTAGCGGGCGGCATTGGCTCGCGTCTCTCCGAGGAGACGGAAACCAAGCCAAAGCCCATGGTCGAGATCGGCGGAAAGCCGATTCTCTGGCACATCATGAAGATCTACGCCGAGTTCGGGCACAACGATTTCGTTGTCGCGCTAGGGTACAAAGGCGAAGCGATCAAGAAGTACGTCGTCGAGTACTGCTCGATCAGCAGCGATCTCTCGGTCGACTTACGCACCGGGACCGTTCTGCGGCGGCACGACGCCGACGCGCTGGACTGGAATCTGGAGCTGGTCGACACCGGCATCGCGACGGAAACCGGCGGCCGGGTGAAGCGCCTGGCACCGTACCTCGGCGATAAGACGTTCATGCTGACGTGGGGCGACGGCGTCGCCGACATCGATCTGGACGCCCTGCTGCAATTCCATCGCTCCCACGGCAAGATCGCGACGTTGACCGCAGTCCGCCCTCCGGCGCGCTTTGGGCATCTCGACCTCGACGGCAATCGCGTCGGAGAGTTTTCCGAGAAGCCGCAGACCGCCGAAGGCTGGATCAACGGCGCGTTCTTCGTCCTCGAGCCCGAAGTGTTCGACTACATCGACGGCGATGGGACCTCGTTCGAACGGGGGCCGTTGACACGATTGGCGCGTGACGGGCAGTTGATGGCGTATCGCCACGACTCGTTCTGGCAGTGCATGGACACGGTGCGCGATCGCAAACTGCTCGAAGAGCTGTGGGCGAGCGGAAACGCTCCGTGGACGGCGCGGCGCCGGACGCCGGAACTGGTCGCGGTGCCGGCATGAGGATCCTCGTCACCGGTCATACCGGCTACATCGGCACCGTCCTCATGCCGATGCTCGCGGCGCGCGGCCACCGCATCACCGGGTGCGACACCGACATCTTCCTTCGCTGCAGCTTCGGGAATGCGCCAAAGCTGTATTCGAACTTCGCGCTCGACGTGCGGGACCTGCGTTCGATCCACTTGGCCGGCTTCGATGCCGTGATCCATCTCGCCGGGCTCTCGAACGATCCGCTCGGCGATCTCGATCCGAAGCTCACGGTCGCGATCAACGCGCAGGCGTCGTTTCAACTGGCCGTGATGGCACGCCGCGCCGGCGTAAAACGCTTCGTCTTCAGTTCGTCGTGCAGCAATTACGGCGCCGGCGGTCAGGAGCTGCTCGACGAGACCTCCGCGCAGCGCCCGGTGACGCCGTACGGACATTCGAAAGTTCTCGCGGAAGAGTGGATCGGCGCGCTCGCCGACCATTCGTTCAGCCCGGTGTTCCTGCGCAACGCGACGGTCTACGGCCTCTCGCCGCGGTTGCGCTTCGACCTGGTCGTCAACAACCTCGCGGCCCACGCTTTCGCCGACGGGCGCATCTTCCTCAAGAGCGACGGCACCGCGTGGCGGCCGCTGGTTCACGTCGAGGACGTCTGCCGCGCGTTCGTCGCGGCCGTCGAGGCGCCGCGCGACGCGGTGCACGGCGAGGTGTTCAACGTCGGGCGCACCGCGGAGAACTACCGGGTGCGCGACGTCGCCCGCATCGTCGGCGAAGAATGTCCCGGCGCCACGATCACGTTCGCGGACGGGGCCGACGCCGACGCGCGCAACTACCGGGTCGACTGCTCGAAGTTCGCGCGGCGGTTCCCCGACGTCTCGTTCACCTGGGACGTTCGGGCCGGCGTGCGCCAGCTGCTGGCGGCCTACGCCGAGAACCGGGTGACCTCGGCCGACTTCGAAGGCGCGCGGTATCAGCGGATCGCGCACGTGCGGATGCTCATGAAGCGCGGCGTGCTCGATGCCGACCTGCGCGTCGTGCGGTCGCGTACCTTTGCGGAAGCAGCGACGGTATGAACTGCCGTTTGTGCGGAGCAGGCGGGCTCGTCCCCGTTCTTTCGCTCGGTGAGACGCCCTTGGCCGACGGCCTGCTGACCCGCGAGCAGCTCGACCAACCCGAGCTTCTCGCGCCGCTCGAGCTCGCGTTCTGCCCGCAGTGCACCCTCGCGCAAATCACCGAAACCGTCGATCCCGAGCTCCTGTTCTGCCGCGACTATCCCTATTACTCGTCGGTTTCCACGCAGCTGATGCAGCATTTCGCCGAGAGCGCGAACCGTTTGATCGCCTCGCGGCGGCTCGGTCCGGAGAGCATGGTCGTAGAGGCGGCGAGCAACGACGGCTACATGCTCAAGACGTTCGTCGACGCCGGAATCCCGGTGCTCGGCGTGGATCCCGCCAGCGGTCCGGCCGGCGTCGCGACGGAGCGCGGCATCCCGACGCTCAACGTGTTCTTCGACATCGAGCTGGCCCGCGAACTGCGCGACGGCTTGGGCGTGCGCGCCGACGTGTTCCTGGCGAACAACGTGCTCGCGCACGTCCCCGACCTCAACGGTTTCGTCGCGGCGATCCGACTGCTCCTCAAACCCGAGGGCGTGGCGGTGATCGAAGTGCCGTACGTCGCCGACCTCATCGACAAGTGCGAGTTCGACACGATCTATCACCAGCATCTGTGCTACTTCTCCGTGCGTTCGCTCGACGAGCTGTTCAGCCGTCACGGCTTGTACCTCAACGACGTGGAACGGCTGCGCATCCACGGCGGCTCGCTGCGGTTGTTCGTCGAACGCCGCGACGACCGGCGCGGACGGGTCGATGCCCTCATCGCGCAAGAGCGCGCCCGCAGCATGGACCGTCCGAGCTTCTACTCCGACTTCGCAGAACGCGCGACGGTGATCCGCGACGAGCTCGGCGGTCTGTTGCGAACCCTCCGCGCGCGCGGCCAGCGAATCGCCGCCTACGGCGCCGCGGCGAAGGCCACCACCTTGTGCAGTTACGTCGGGATCGGCCGCGATCTCGTCGAGTACGTCGTCGACCGGAACTCGCACAAAGAGGGCCGCTACATGGGCGGCAACCATCTGCCGATCGTCGCGCCGCGCCGGCTGCGCGAAGACCCGCCCGACTACCTGCTGCTCCTGGCGTGGAACTTCGCGGAAGAGATCATGCAGCAGGAGTCGGCGTTTCGTGAGGGCGGCGGGCGCTTCATCATCCCGATCCCCGAGGTTCAAATCGTCTCATGAGCACGCTTGCCGCGCAGTCGCCGGATGCGATCTTCCCGGGCGAGCCGGTCTGCCGAGCGTGCGGCGGCGACGGCTTGCGAACGTTCGCGACGTCCCCCGAGATCCCGGTCAACAACGCCCGCGTCTTCGACGACCGCGACGACGCCCGGCGCGTGCCGTCCGGCGCGCTGGAGCTGGCGTTGTGCTCCGCTTGCGGTTTCATCCAGAACGTGCGGTTCGACGCCGCGCTCGTCCGGTACGACGCGACGTACGAAGAACAGCAGAGCTTTTCGCCGACGTTCACCGCCTTCGCCGACGCGCTGGCGGGCGAGGTGATCGAGCGCTTCGGGCTGCGCGGCAAACGGGTGGTCGAGATCGGGTGCGGCAAAGGCGACTTCCTGGCCTCCGTCTGCGAGCGCGGCGGTAACGTCGGCCTCGGGCTCGATCCGACCGCCGACCCGCAACGCCTATCGGAGGCGGCCGCGCAGCGCGTCACGCTGCGGCGCGAGTTCTTCGGACCGCACACCGGAGCGATCGACGCCGACGCGGTCATTTGCCGCCATACGCTCGAACACATCGCCGACGTGCGCGCGTTCGTGCGAGATCTGCGCTCGTCGCTCGCCGGCTCACCCGACGCACGCGTGCTGTGCGAGGTCCCCGACGTCGGCCGTGTGCTGCGCGACGGCGCGTTTTGGGACGTCTATTACGAGCACTGCTCGTATTTCACGCCGGGTTCGCTGGCGCGGCTGTTCCGCGAGTGCGGCTTCGCCGTCGACGACGTGCGGCTTGCCTTCGAGGATCAGTACGTGCTGCTCGAAGCGCGGATCGCCGCCGACGGTTCGTCCGGCGCACCCGGGGATGCCGAAGAGCCGCCCGAGTCGCTGCCGGCGCTGGTCGATCGGTACGCGGCGCGCGTCGCGGCGGAGACGAACGGCTGGTCGGAACGCATTCTGGCCGCGCGATCGCGCGGCGAACGGGTCGCGATCTGGGGCTCGGGATCGAAGTGCGTCGCGTTCCTGAGCGAGACCGGGACGGCCGACGCCATCGACGCGGTCGTCGACATCAATCCACACCGCCAAGGTCGCTATCTCCCGGCGACCGGGATCGTCGTGTCGGCACCGGAGGCGCTCGCTGGCGCGCCTCCGGACCTCGTCATCGTCATGAACGCAGCGTATGTCGGCGAGATCGGCGCGCAGCTTGCGCGCATGGGGCTCGAGCCGGCAGTGGAGGCAGTCGGATGAGCACCGTGTACGTCGACCCCGCATTCCAGTCGGACCGCATGATGAACGAGATCTACCAAGGTGCCATCGTCGTGCGCGAACATTCCGCGGCGACGGAGAAATTCGCCGCTCTCGCGCGCGCTCAGATCGAAACCGCGTTCGACGGCATGGATCCGCGGCTGGCGCAGCATCAGCTCGAGGTCGAGGGCTTCGTCGACCGGTTCGCGCCGCTCAAGTCGTCGTTCATCCACGATCCGCGTTCGCGCGACGGGATGCGCGCAATCCTGGGCGAGCTGGGCTTCGATGCGGACGATACCTACATCGACGTGCCGCGCATGCGCGTCTCGACCAGCGGCGGCTATCTGACCTCGGGGGTGGCGTACGCTCACCATCCCCATCGCGATACGTGGTACTCCGCGCCGATGGCGCAGGTGAACTGGTGGCTTCCGATCTACGATTACGCGACCTCGGCCGGAATGGCCTTTCACCCGCAGTACTGGTCGCGAGCGGTCCGCAACGGTTCCGATGCGTTCGACTACTACCACTGGAACGCCAAGGGCCGCAAGGAAGCGCGGCTGCACGTCCGCTCCGATACGCGGGTTCAGCCGCATGCGGAAGAACCGCTCGATCTCGATCCGGAGCTGCGCATCGTCGTGCGGCCCGGCGGAATCGTCGCGTTTTCCGCGGCGCAGCTGCACTCGACGTGCCCCAACAAGAGCGGCGAGAGCCGCTGGAGCGTCGATTTTCGCACGGTGAGTCTCGACCACGTCATCGCGCTGCGAGGCGCGTCGAATCAGGATTCGCATCCGACGGGGACGTCGCTGCGTGACTTCGTGCGCATGCGTGATGGCAGCAAGATGCCCGAAGAAGTCGCGCGGGCGTACGACGACCGCCTCGCGGTCGAAGGCGAGTTCGTCTACACCGGCGCGGAGGCCGGGCGCTGATGCTGCGCTTCGCCGGGATGGTGCTCGCGCTCATGGCGCTGCTGGGGGCGCCGAGCGCCCTCGCCGACACGTCGATCTCCTCCGGCGACATCCTCGACGTGCAGGTGTTCGGTGAGCCGACGCTCTCGCAGCAGCTGACCGTCGCGCGTGACGGCAGCATCACGATGCCGCTCGTCGGCCGCGTGCTGGTGCGCGGCATGTCGACGACGCAGACCGCCAGCGCCATTGCGACCGGCCTCAAGCGGTATCTGCGCGCGCCGATCGTCGCCGTCGGCATCAAGACCGAGGGTCTCTATACGGTGCTCGTGCTCGGCAACGTCAAATCACCGGGGCGCTACACGGTGCAGCCCGGGAGCCGCGTCACCGACGCGCTCGCTGCGGCGGGCGGACTCGGACCGGTCAGCGGCCCGTTGCCGCGGGCGCGCGTCTCGGTGCACGACGTGGTCCGCGAAGTGTCGCTGGACGCGCTGCTGCGCAAGGGAGATCTCACCGCCGATTTGCCGCTCGCGGACGCCTCGGCGGTCTACGTGCCGGCGCCGGTGACGATCCGCGTGCGCGTGCTCGGCGCGGTCGACCACCCCGGCGACGTCGAGGTCAACCAGGGGGACCGCCTGGCCGTCGCCGTCGCGAAAGCGGGAAACAGCGCGAACGCCAGCGCCGACCTCAACCACATCAAGGTGACGCGCGTCGCGCCCGGCGGCGCTCCATCGGTGGTCGAGGTGAACCTCTACCGCGCGCTGCAGGACGGCGACCTCAGCACGGATCTCGTGCTCCAGCCCGATGACGTCGTGTTCATCCCGGAGGCGAAAAAGAAGATCGACGGGTTCGGCACGGTGCTCGGCGCGATCCGCCGCCTCCTGCTGCCGTACTGATGGACATGCTCGCGCTCGGGAACGGCGACCACGCGTTCAGCGCAACGGCGGAGCCCGCCCCCCGCTCGCCCCTCGACGTGCTGCGGCGGCGCATGGTGCTTTTCGCCGCGACGGTCGCGTTCTTCGTCGTCATGGTCGTCGTCGTCGTCGTGCTGCTCCCGAAGACGTACACGACGCACGTCAAGTTCATCGCGGGAAATTCCGCGGCACAGTCCATTCCCGGCGCCTCCGGACAGACGATCCTACCCGTGCTCAACGCGATCCTCGACGCCTCCAACGCGCAATCGTCCGAGACGTACGCCGAGATGCTGCGCCAGACGCCGGCGCTGGAGCGGACCATTGCGGCCGAACATCTCGACGTGACCCCGGCGCAGCTGCAGACGCGCGTGAAGGTGAAGCCGGTGACGAATACGTCGATTCTCGACGTGAGCGTCGCCTGGAGCGATCCCGAGGGTTCGGCGCGCATAGCGAACGCGCTCGCCGACGCCTTCGTCGACGTGCGGCGAAGTCTGGTCGCCACGCAGGCGGATGCCGCCTCGACCTACATCACCCAGCAACTGCCGGAGGCGCGCGCGAAGCTGGCCCGCAGCGCGGCGGAGCTCGCCTCGTTTCAGTCGCACAACGGCCTCGCCGACGAGAACCAGCAGACCCAGACGCTGATCGGCTCGTTGGCCGAAACCGACCGGAAGACGGCAAACGCGGAGGTCGACGCGCGGCAGGCCGCCGCGCAGCTCGCGGTGGTTCGCGAACAGCTGGCTCGCGCTGCCCCGACGGTAAGCGGCGGGCATCAAATCGCTCCCAACCCGGCCGTTGCCCAGCTGCAGACCCAACTGGCGCAAGTGAACGTCCAGCTCAGAAGCGCGCTCGCACAGTACACGGACGAACATCCGGCCGTACGAACGCTGCGCACCCAAGACGCGCAGATCCGGCGCGAGCTCGCCGCCACGCCCGCGACGGTCGTCGCGCAGGACACGACCGTTTCGAACCCCGTCCGCCAAGCGCTCGCGCAGAGTGCGGCGACCCTCGCGGCGCAGATCGCGTCGGATGCGGCGCAGCTGAAGCAGCTGCGCGTGCAGCATGAGGCCGCGAAACCGGCCCTGAGCGCGCTGCCCGAACAGATCGCAGCGCTGGTCGCGCTCAAACGGCAGGCGAAGCAGGACGAAGACGTCTACAATGCGCTCACGCAGAAACTGAGCCAGGCCCGGATCGCGCGGACCACGACCCTGGGCGACGTCTCGGTCATCGCTCGTGCCGCGGCGGGCGATGCGCAGGTCTCGCCCAACGTCCTCGTCGACATCGGGATCGGCTTGATCTGCGCGGTGCTCCTGGGCTTGGGGATGGTCTTCGCGGTCGACCGGTTCGACGGTTCGATCCGCACCGACCGCGACGTGCTCGAACGTCTGGGGTTGCCGGTGCTCAGCTCCATTCCGCGCTTGCCGGCCCGCGCCGGCCGCCCGCAGTGGCTGCAGGTCGCGGTGGTCGATTCGTTCCTCCAGCTGGTGACCTCGCTGCGCTATGCGTCGAGCGAACCGCTCGCGACGATCGCGTTCACCAGTGCGGATCCAGAAGGGGGCAAGTCCTCGGTTGCTTTCAGGACGGCCGTCGCGATGGCGGAACTGCGGCCGGGGGTGCTGCTGGTCGACGCGGATCTCCGCATCCCGTCGCTGCACAAGAATCTGAACATGCATCGCGGGGCGGGACTTTCGGACGTGCTGGTCGGCACGATAACCCTCGACGAAGCCGTTCGTTCGACCGGCTATGCGGGGCTCGATGTCGTCGTCGCCGGGACCAAAGTCCCGAACCCGTTCGCATTGCTGCAGTCACCCGCGTTCGAACGCTTCTTGGAAGAAGCGAAAAAGCGCTATGAAACCGTACTCATCGACACGCCCGCCTGCGGATCCGTGATGGATGCGGCGGTCGTCTGCGCGAGAGCAGATGGTACGGTCTACGTCGTCGCGTCTCGAGAAACGGACGCGACGCGGGCGCAACGCGGCTTGGTCCGGCTGAAAAATGCCGGGGTGCGGAACATCGTGGGGGTCGTCCTCAACAAAACGATCGTCCGTCGGACGACCATCGGCCCGTATGGATTCACGGGTGAGGGATCGCCGATGTTGCCCCCGATGCGGCCACGGGACGCGCGTTCGCTCTGAGCGGTCGGCCGGGGTCTTCGTAAATGTTCGGCCAACAGGAAAGGCGTCCGGCACGCACAATCGTAGAACGTCCGTTCAACTAAAGCGGGTGATGCCAGGAGGACGATCGTTTTATGATCGCTCGAATGCACCCTAGGCGACGGTGGTGGCGCGACGGATCCGTGCTGCTCGTCCTCGGCCCGCTCGGCTTGCTGCTTTTCGGTTGCGTGGCCGCAGCGTACGAGACGGATCGCTCCGTGTGGCTGCGATTGACCGCCGCGATCGCACTGGTCGCCTTCGCCGCGGTCGCGTTCGGTGCTTGGCTACTCTGGCGAGCCGAGCGCCGGCACGCGGCGAAACTTGCCGTCGAGACGCAACGCCGCCTCGCCGAATTGCACGCTATCGGCGACCTCGTCGACGTCCTGCTATGGTGTACGTCAGCGAACGGTTCGGTCACGTATCTCTCGCGGCGCTGGGTAGACTACACCGGAATGCCGACCGCGGAGATGCTGGCTGGCACGAACTGGCTCGAAGCGATCCATTCCGCCGACCGTGACGAAACCGAACGGCGCTTTCGGAATTCTTTAGAACTGGGTCGTCCGTACGACGTCCAACACCGCATTCGCGGCGCTGATGGGGTATATCGCTGGTTCCGTACGTCGGGACTTCCTCTGCGCGATTCGCAGGAGCACATCATCAGCTGGTTCGGATGCTCGTCCTCCATTGAGGGCCGTCGCGGCCGCTCGGCGACGTTCGACATGCTCGCCGCCGAGGACTCGGCGGGACGCGCGCTGCCGCCGATTCCGGTGCAGCCGTTGCTGCCCCAGGTCGAAGAGGTCGCGTTCGACGTTGCGCGGCGGAGCGAGGCGGGGACGGACGACGATTGGTGCGACGTGTTCGTCCTACCGGACGGTCGGGTCTTCGTCACGCTCGGCCGCACGGCGGGCGTCTCGGAGAGCGCCGGCGCCGAGATGGTGCGCGACGCGCGCCGCCTGCTCTGGGAGATCGCCATCGAGGAGAAGCGTCCCGGCGCGGTGCTCGACCGGCTCAACGTCGCGATGCTGATGCGCCGCAGCGGAAGCTTCGCTTCGCTGTGCGGTTACGTCGACCGCTCCACCCGCGTGCTCGAGTACGCGACGGCCGGAACGGACGGCGTCTTCCTCGGCGTCGAGGACGGCGTGCGACGGCTGCCGGGCGGCGGACCGCCGATCGGCGTGTATGCCGGCCCGGCGTACACGACGCACGCGATCGTCCTCCTCGACGCGCAACTGATCATCATCAACGGCGAGGCCGCGGAACAGACCCCGGCCCAGAGGCTGTTCGCAGCGATGGAGACGCTGGACGGCGGGCCGATCGGCACGTGCTCCGCCGCCGCGATCGGCGATGCCGTCTGCGCGGCCGGAACATTCGGCGGGACGGTTCTCACCATGCGCGGCAGGGCAGGCCCGCCGGATGCGGCGCCATGAGCGTCCGTCCGGTACCCCGCGTCCTGATCGTGGAGAGCGATCGCAACGTCGTCGACGTCGTCGTCGCGTACCTCGGCGATGAGGGCTACTCCGTTGTCCGTGCCTACGACGGAGAGCAAGGCCTCCGCTTGGCGCGCGAGACCGCCCCGGATCTGATCGTCCTGGACCTCACGGTCGCCAAGCGCGACGGGCGCGACATCTTCCGCGAGATTCGCAGCGAGGGCGACGTCCCGATCGTCATCGTCAGCGGCCGCACGTCGGAGACGGATCTGGTCGTCGCACTGGAACTCGGCGCCGACGATTACGTCACCAAGCCGTTCAGTCCGCGGGAGCTCGTCGCGCGGATCGGAGCGGTGTTGCGTCGCTCGCAGTGTCCGTGCGGCCAGGTCCGCAGCGCGCGCTTGCGGGTCGTCTCACCGGGCCTGGAGATCGATCGCGGTTCGTACCAAGCCCGCCGGAACGGGCGCCGCGTTCAGCTGACGCCGACCGAGTTCCGAATCCTCGAAGCGCTCGCCAACCACCGTGGCCAAATCTTAACACGCGCTCAGCTGCTCGACTGCGTGGCGTCCGAGGGCGACGTCTTCGATCGTACGCTGGACAAACACATCGCGAACCTGCGCAAAAAGATCGAGGACGATCCGTCGCGGCCGCGTTTCGTCGTTACGGTGTTCGGCGTAGGGTACAAGTACTCGGCATAAACCCTCCGATCGGACGTACGCGTCCCCGAAATCTTTAGAGTTCGCAAAGATGCGAATGTTGTCCAGAAAAATTCGGCGATGCTCTTCATACGTTGGTCAATATTGCATGCGACCTTAGTTTGGCGTCGACTCCATATGCGGGGACCGGAGTCCTACGAGAGCCCGGGACTTTGCTTTTTATGAAAGCAGGAGGATCGAATGAATACGACCGTGGCGCGACACTACCGGCTTATCGTCGTCGAAAGTCAGAGCATCGTCGGTAAAGCGTTGTGCCATCTGCTGGCCAGCGATCGCGAACTCGAAATCATCTGCGATGCGCGCACGCTGGACGAAGGCTGCATCGCCGTACACCAGCCGGACCTTCTGATCATCGACATGGACGATTTCGCCGCCGAGTTCGACGAGATCATCTCCCAGTCGCGATTGGCGTCGCCGGCTACGCGCATCATCGTGCTGACCTCGCACGCACAGCAGCAGTCGATGCAGCGTTGCCTCGCCTGCGGCGTCGACGGGTACCTCGTCAAGGACGTTTCTCCCGGTGAACTGATCCGCGCGTGCAAGGCGGTGGCGCGCGGCGAGACCTACTTCGATCCCCGCGTCGCGGGCGGGCTGCTGCGGCGCCTCAAGTCCGAACGTCCCGCCGAAGATGAGCTCTCGCTGCGCGAAAGCGAGATCATCCGCCTGATCGCTGGCGGGCTCTCCAACAAGGAGATCGGCGATCGGCTGTGCCTCTCCGAGAAGACGGTGAAGAACCACATCAGCCGGATTTTCTCCAAACTGCAAATTACGGCGCGCACGCAAGCCGCGATCTACGCAATCCGTAACGGGATCGCGTAGGTCAACCCCAGACCGCGTGCAAGACGGGCTTCGACTGCTCACCGGTTGCGGCTGTGCCGGCGAGCAGCGAATGCTTGGGCCTGGAGTGCCCGGCTAAACCGCCCGTTTCATGATCCCGCCCGCAAGAGTGGGCCGACCGGCGGGACCCACGGGCCGCTGGGGGCGAAGGTCCTCCCCTGCTTGGCCTCCGAGAACGACAACCCGCCGCGCATCCCCCGCCCCGAGCGTCACGCCGGGTGAGCGTCGCCCCCCAGAACGCTTTCGGGCGGGCGGCTTTGATCGTCCTTGCCGTCGTCGCGGCGGCGGTATGGTTCCTGCCGCCCTACTACACGGGTTTGCTGACACTGATCGGCATCTACAGCCTGGTGACGATCGGCCTGAACCTGTTCATGGGCTACGCCGGACAGGTCTCGCTCGGCCAAGCCGCCTTCGTCGGCATCGGCGCCTACACGTCGGCGGTGCTGGCGGTCGACCTCCACGTCACGCCGTGGCTCGGCGCGATCGGCGGCGCTGCCGTCGCGGCGCTCGTTGCGTACGTGCTGAGCTTCGTGGCGCTGCGCCTGCGCGAGAACCTGCTCGCGCTCGCGACGCTGGCGCTCGGCATCGTGATCAACGTCGTCTTCAACGAGTGGGAGTTCATCGGTGGATCGTCGGGCTTCAAAGACATTCCCGGTTTCAAACTCGGCGCGTTCACCTTCGATCCGCGCGCGTACGCGATCTTGAGCTGGGCCCTGGTCGCGGTCGGCATCTGGTTTGCCGGCAATCTCGTGCGTTCGAGCTTCGGCCGCTCCTTGATCGCGATCTCGGCCGGCGAACTGGGCGCGCAAGCGCTGGGCGTCGATGCGGAGAAGCTGAAGCGGCAGACCTTCGTCCTGAGCGCCGTGTATGCCGGGATCGCAGGCGCCGTCTACGCGTCGTATCAATCGTACATCGATCCGTCGTCGTTCAGCTTTCTGCTTTCGGTCAACTTCGTGCTGATGTCGGTGATCGGCGGACTGCGTTCGTTGTGGGGCGCGGTCATCGGCGCGGCGATCGTCGTGGCGCTGGGCCAAATTCTGCAGGCGCTGGTCCCGCTCGTGCTGCCGAGTGCGCGCGGTGATTTTCAGCAGTTCTTCTTGGGCGCGGTACTGATCGCGATCCTCATCCTGCTGCCGCGCGGTCTCGCCGGCCGCCTGAGCGAAGGGGGACGCGCGTGATCGCTCAGGTCTGGCAGTACGTGCTCGGCGGCGTCGTCGACGGCGCCATCTTCGCGCTGGTCGCGGCCGGCTTCGTGCTGATCTACCAGGTCACCGGGATCATCAACTTCGCGCAAGGCGAGTTCGTGATGGTCGGCGGGATGACGGCAGCGTCGCTCGCCGCCGCCGGGATGCCGCCGCTGGGTGCCGCCGCGATCGCGGTGGTCGTGGCGGCGTGCGTCGGCGCGCTCGCGTACCTGCTGGCGATCCGCCCGGCGCGCGGGGCGACCGGCGTGACGCTGATCTTCATCACGCTCGGGCTCGCCGTCGCGCTGCGCGGCCTGGCGCTCTTCGTGTGGGGAACGAACCCCTACAGTCTGCCGGCGTTCAGCGGCGGCAGCGCGGTCAAACTCTTCGGCGGCGCGCTGCCGCCGCAAGCGATGTGGGTGCTCGGAACCGATCTGGTCGTGTTCGCGGCGCTCTATCTCTTCTTCGGGCGCACGTACGTCGGGACCGCGGTGCGCGCGGCGGTGGCGAACCCGCCGATCGCATCGACCTTCGGGATTCCGCTGCGGACGTTCGCGTTCGCCAGCTTCGTCGTCGCGGCGGCGATCGGCGGCCTCGGCGGCGTCGTGATCACGCCGATCCCGGGCGTGCAGTACGACGCCGGGCTGACGTACGGGCTCGCCGGCTTCGTCGCCGCCGTGCTCGGCGGTCTGGAGAGTTTGCCGGGGGCGCTGCTCGGCGGCTTCGTGCTCGGCATCGTCGAGCACGTCGCCGGCGGCCTGCTCTCGCCCGGTTGGGAACAAGGGGTGGGGTTCTTGATCCTCGTGCTGGTGCTCGTCCTGCGCCCGCAGGGGCTGCTCGGCCGCGCGGCGCGGCGCGCATGACGGCTGCGACGACGGTTGCGCTGACCGCGACGACGCTCGACGTTCGCGGCGTCTCGATGCGTTTCGGCGGCGTGCTCGCGCTCGACGACGTCACGTTCACCGCCTGCACCGGCGAAGTGCTCGGCGTGATGGGGCCGAACGGTGCCGGCAAGACGACGCTCTTCAACGTGATCAGCGGCGTGCAGCGCCCGACCGCGGGGGGCGTTTCGCTCGGGACCGTCCCGCTCACCGGATGTTCGGTCCATCGCGTCGCAGCGCTCGGCGTGACGCGCACGTTCCAGACGCCGGTGATGTTCTGGGGTCTCACCGTTCGCGAAAGCATCGCGGTCGCGCTTGCGGCGCGCGAATTCGGCGGTTCGTACCCGCCGCCGCCGCTGCAAGCGCTCCTCCCCGCCGGTTTCGGCACGCCGCGGCGCCGCCGCGCCGACGCCGTCCTGAACGAGCGCGCCGACGCGCTGCTCGCAAGCGCGGGCCTCGCCCACATGGGCGATCGCGCGACCGAGTCGCTGGCGTTCGGCGAAGAACGCCTGCTGGAACTCGCGCGCGCACTCGCCGTCGAGCCCGTGGTGCTGCTCCTGGACGAGCCGCTTTCCGGGCTCAACCCCGACGAGGTGGCGGAGGTCTTGACGTTGGTGCGCGCCGCGCGCGCCGCCGGCGTCGCGGTGCTGCTGGTGGAACACGCCGTCGGCGAGCTGCTCTCGGTCGCCGACCGGGTCGTCGTGCTCGATCACGGCCGCAAGATCGCCGAAGGGACGCCGTCGGCCGTCGCCGCCGATCCGGTCGTCATCGACGCGTACATCGGGGACGAGCTCGAATGACCCTTCGCCCTTCGTCCTTCGACAAGCTCAGGATGACATGAGCGTACTTCAAGAGCCGCGTCAGGACGACGTGCCGGTGCTCGAGGTGGAGGGTATCTCGACGATTCGTGGTCGCGTGCAGGTGCTGTGGGACGTCAGCCTCACCGTGCGGCGCGGCGAAACCGTCGCGATCGTCGGACCGAACGGCGCCGGCAAGACGACGCTGGTCGGTTCGATCACGGGGCTCTTGCCGCCGTCGGCGGGGCGCATCCGCATCCAGGGGGCCGACGTGACGGGAAGCGCGCCGGAACGTCTGGCCGCACGTCGCGTCGCGCTGGTTCCGGAACGTCGCGGGATCTTCGCTCCGCTCACGGTGCGCGAGAACTTGCTGATGGGTGCCTACTCACGCAAGGCGCGGCGAGCGGAGCTCGACGCCGACGTCGCGGGCGTACTCGAACTCTTTCCCGCGCTGCGGCGCTACATCGGCGGAATCGCCGGGTCGCTCTCGGGCGGCGAACAGCAGATGGTCGCCATCGGACGGGCGCTCATGGCGCAGCCGGACCTGATGCTGCTCGATGAGCCGAGCCTCGGCCTCGCGCCGAAGATCCGCAGCGAGATCTTCGGGGCGCTCTCGCGCCTCGCGCAGCGCGGGGTGACCATCCTGCTGGTCGAGCAGAACCTTCGGCTGGCCGCCAAGATCTGCCAGCGCGCGTACCTCATGCAGCGGGGCCGGATCGTTGGCACCGCGACGCCGGAAGAACTTGCGGACTCGGCTCGCAAGGTCTACCTGGAGTCGCACGGGTGAGAGCTGCGCCATGCAGAACGTATATCGCACTACAGAAGGAGGGCATCACGTTGCGTTCGATCCTCGCTCGTCTCGGCGCGCTCGCGCTGGGTTTGGTCTTCATCGTCAGCGCGGCACCGCCGCGCTGGGCCGGCGCCGCCGCCGAACCGTACGTCATCGGCGCGACGGTCTCGGAGAGCGGCCCCGGATCGTCGCTGGGCCGGCCGGAAGCCGACAGCATGCAGATGGCGGTCGACGAGATCAACAAGGCCGGCGGCGTGCAGGGCCACCCCCTGCAGATCACGATCCTCGACGACGAGTCCAACGCGACGACCGCGGTCAACAACGTCCGTAAGCTCCTCGACCAGCATCCGATCGCGATCCTCGGCTCGTCGCTGACGCAGACGTCGCTCGCGATGGTCCCGCTCGCGACGCAGGCGCAGATCCCGATGATCTCCTTCGCGTCGAGCTCGCAAGTGATCCAGCCGGTCTCGGACCGTCATTGGATCTTCAAGATGCCGATCACCGATTTCCACACCGCTCAAGCTCTGCAGGACTTCATGAAGAAGAAGGGCTGGACGAAGGTCGCCGTCATCTACCGCAACGACGACTACGGCAAGACCGGACTCTCGCACTTCAAGGATGCCGGGAAGAACTTCGGCTTCGAGGTCGTCGACGCCGAGCCGATCGCCGCGAATGCCAGCGACGCGACGACCCAGCTGACGCACATCAAGGCGGCGAACCCGCAGGCCGTCGTCGTGTGGTCGACCTTGCCGAGCGCGAACGTCGTCATCAAGGGCTACCGCGAGCTCTCGATGCCGTATCCGATCCTCTACTCGGACGGTGCGGCGACCGGCGTCTTCTTGACCCAGGCCGGCGCGACGGTCAACGGCGCGTACATCGCGAGCACGAAGATCAACGTCGTCGACACGCTCGCGAACAACGATCCGCAGAAGAAGCTGCTGCAGCACTACGTCGCCTCGTTCGTGCAGAACTACCCCAAGGACGCACCGGTGAGCATCTTCGGCGGCTTCGGTTACGACGGCGTCTACGTGCTCGCGGAGGCGCTCAAGACCGCCAAGACCTCGCAGGCGGAGAAACTCCGCAGCGCCTTGGAGCACCTCACGTACACCGGAGTGTCCGGCACGTTCAGCATGACGCCGGCCGACCACAACGGCCTCTCGGTGTTCTCGACCGTCGTCACCCAGGTCGAGAACGGGAAGTTCATCGTCGCGAAGTGATGACCCAATCCCAGCGAGAGCGCGCCTACCGCGCGCTCTCGCTCGCCCGGGCGCTCGACGAGCGGATGTGGCGGCTCGCCCGGGCAGGCCGCGCGCATTTCGCCGTGCCGTGCAGCGGTCACGAAGCGATCGGTGCGGGCTACGCGCTCGCGCTGCAGCCGGGCTTGGACTGGGTCTCCCCGCACTACCGCGATCTCGCCGCGCTGCTCGTGCTCGGCATGGAGCCGCGCGACGTCATGCTGTGTTTCTTCTCGCGGCCGAGCGATCCGAATGCGGCGGGACGACAGCCGTACGCACACTTCGGCTCGCGCCGCCTGCACGTGCTCTCGCAGCAGGGGCCGCAGCCCAATCACTGCTCGCACGGCGTCGGCTGCGCGTGGGGCTCGAAGATCCTCGGCGACGGCAGCGTCTCGGTGATCGCCTTCGGTGACGGCGGCGCGCAGAAAGGCGAAGTGCACGAGTCGATGAACCTCGCCGCCGTTCATCGCCTGCCGTGCATCTTCGTCGTCCACCGCAACGGCTGGACGCAGTCGGTCAGACGCGAGGACGAGTACGCGACCGAAACGCTCGTCGCGCGTGCCGCGGGCTACGGCATGCCGGGGATCGCGGTCGACGGCACGGACATCGAAGCGATGGTCGCCGCGACCACCGAGGCGGTCGAACGCGCGCGCGCCGGCGGCGGGCCGACGCTGATCGACGCGCACTGCGTGCGGTTTCTGCCCAACACGTCCAACGACGACGACACGCGCTATCGCGACCGCAGCGCGCTCGAAGCGAACTTCGCGACCGGCGACCCGCTCGTGCGCTCGCGGGCGCTGGTCGACGCGGCGTTCGCGCAACGCGTCGACGACGAGAACGCCGCCGCGGCGCAGGACGCCGCGGAGTGGGCGGAAGCGCAGCCGCTCGGCGAGCCGTCGACCGTCATGGAGCACGCTTATGCGTGAGCTGACGGTCATCGAAGCGGTGCGCGAGGCGCTGGCCGAAGAGATGGCGCGCGATCCGCGCGTGATCGTGATGGGCGAGGACGTCGGCAAGCTCGGCGGCGTGTTCCGCGCGACCGAAGGCTTGTACGACCGGTTCGGCGCGCAGCGCGTGATTGACATGCCGATGGCGGAGACCGGGATCGCGGGCGTCGCCGTCGGCATGGCGATGCGCGGTTTGCGTCCGGTGGCCGAGATCCAGTTCGCCGACTTCATCCACGCGGCGATGGACCATCTGGTCGGCGAGGCGGCGAAAATCCGCTGGCGCACGGCCGGCGACTGGAGCTGCCCGATGGTGCTGCGCACCGCGTACGGCGGCGGTTTTCGCGGCGGACCGTACCATTCGCAAAGCGTCGAGGCGTACTACGCGCACGCGCCCGGACTCAAAGTCGTCGCGCCGTCGACGCCGGCCGATGCCAAAGGGCTCTTGCTCGCGGCGATTCGCGATCCGGATCCGGTCATCGTCCTCGAACACAAACGCACCTACCGCGCGATTCGCGGACCGGTCCCCGACGGGGACGTCGTCGTCCCGATCGGAAAGGCCGCGATCGCGCGCCCCGGCACCGACGTCACCGTGCTGGCCTACGGGATGATGCTGCACGAATCGCTCGCCGCCGCCGCGACGCTCGCCGACGAAGGCGTCGACGTCGAAGTCGTCGACTTGCGCACGCTCCTCCCGCTCGACCGCGAAACGATCCTGACGTCGCTTGCGAAAACGCGCCGGCTGTGCGTCGTGCACGAAGACACGCTCACGATGGGCCTCGGAGCCGAGCTGTGCGCGATCGCCGCCGAAGCCGGAGTCCTCGACGTCCCGCCGGTGCGGGTCGCGATGCCCGACATTCCGGGGATTCCGGTCGACGACGTGCTCGAAGACGCGATCCTGCCGAACCGCGCGACGATCCGCGACGCGCTGGTGCGGCTGGTCGCGCGGGAACGCACGCACGGCGGGACGCGCGCGGCGTACGATCCCGCCATCCCGCAGGCGTCGAGCACGATCGAAGTCGCGCTCGCCGAGGAACATCTGCGCAGCGCCCTCGATGCGCTGGTCGAAGCCTGCGCGGCGTTCCCGCGCTTCAACGCGACGTTCGCGTGGAGCGGCATCACCGAACATCCCGACGTGGTCCTCGACCTCGATCTCGGCGCGTCCGCACCGGCGCGCGGCGGCGGCACGATCGCGCTGGTCGATTACGGCCGCGACGGTACCGACCTCGCCGTCCCGTTCGTTCGTCCCAACCAAACCGCCGCGCTGCGGATCGGCGCCGTCCGCAACGGCCGCGCCTTCGTCACCTGCGCCGTCGACCACCGCGCCATCGACGGCTCCGACGTCGGCCGTTTCCTCGCCGCCTTCAAAACCGCCATCGAGCGGAAATGTCACCCCGAGCGCGAGTGTCACCCTGAGCTTGCCGAAGGGCCCCGGTCATGAACGTCGAGTTTCCGAAGCTCGCCGACACCCTCGTCGATGGCCTCGTCTCGGCCTGGTACAAAAAACCCGGCGACACGGTGAAGAAGGGCGAGCCGCTCTTCGCGGTCGAGACCGACAAGGTCAACACCGACGTGGAATCGCCCTACGACGGCACGCTCGCCGAGATTCTCGTCGCCGAGGGTGAGCGCGCGGACGTCGGAGCGGTGTTGGCCCGCTTCACGGGCGGCGAGGAAACGGCGTCGCCGCAGCAACAGGCGAACACGCCCGGCGAACACACCGCCGTCTCGCGCCCGATCGCATCGCCCGCATCGGCGAGCGGCGGCGGTCTCGGTGCGATGCGCAAGCGGATCGCCGAGCGCATGACGGAAGCGCGCGCGACGATCGCGCAAGGCTCGTGCGCGAAGCGGGTCGACCTCTCGTCGATCCAGCGCCGCGGCGCATCCTGGACGGCGATCTTCGTGAAGGCGTTCGCGGAAGCGCTCGAAGCCGACCGGATCGGCGTCGCCGTCGAGATCCCCGGCGGCCTCATCGTCCCGGTCGTTCCGGATGCGCGGGACGCATCGCTGCACGACATCACCGTGCGCATCGCGGATCTCGCGGAGCGCGCACGGACGAACGCGCTGACGGCGCTCGACGTCGGCGGCGCCGCGGCGACCGTTACGAACGTCGGCGCGACCGGAACGCTGCTCGCATTCCCGCTCGTGGCGCCCGGCGAGCCCGCGATCCTCGCGCCCGGCGCGATCGTCGACGGCGCGTGCTGGCTCGCTTTGTGCTACGACCGGGCGCGCTACGACGAATACGCGGCGGACCGTCTGCTGGCGACCGTCTGCGAACGTCTTACGGCGCGCTGAGCGCCCCGCTCAGACGGGGTGGGTCGCTTCCTCCCCCGACTGGGCCCAAGAGGCGGAACGTGCCTCAGCGATCGCGGCTTCGAGCGCGGCGGCCTGATCTTTCGGACACGGGCAGGGTGTCCGACCGCCCATGCAGCCCTCAGGCGTGTGCCGGTCCAGGCCGTGCTCGCATGTGCAGTAGACGAGGTATTTCATCCGAGGTCTCCTCTCCACTCCGCCGGGGGAACGGGCACCTACGACGATGGTATGCAAGCGGCTGCGCGCGGTCAGTACGCTACCGTACTTCTCACCCGGGCCTTTCGTCCTCGAAAACCGTTCCGGCGCCCGGCAGGGTGAGCGCCGTCACGCGCGCGAACGCGGATGCGCAATGATCGGCGAAGAGCCTTCGAAGATCCGCGCGCGCGAAGCGGACGAACGGGCGTTTATCTCGCACGCCCTCACCGCGTTGAACGTCTCCGAAAATGACGCGCGAGACGTGGCCGACGTGCTCGTCGCGGCGGATCTGCGTGGGGTGGAGTCGCACGGAATCGCGCGGCTCGACACGTTCTATTGCCGGCGCATCGAAGGCGGCGTCGTCACCGCGCGCCCTCGGTATACCGTCCTGGGCGACCTGCCGACGCAGTTCGCGCTCGACGCGGGCAACGGCCTCGGTCATCCGGCGGGGAAGCATGCGATGGCCGCGACGATCGCCAAGGCGCGCGAGCACGGCGTCGCGTTCGCGACGGTGCGCAACTCGAACCATTACGGGATCGCGGCCTACTACGCAATGATGGCGCTCGAACACGACCTGATCGGGCTCTCGATGACGAACTCGACGCACCTCGCCGTGCCGACGTTCGGCCGGCAGAAGACGCAAGGGACGAATCCGATCGCCGTCGCGGCCCCCGCGAACGGCCACCCGCCGTTTGTTCTCGACATGGCGACGACGGGCGTGACGTTCGGCCGGCTCGAGGTCAGCGAGCGCAAGGGCAAAGCCCTCAAGCCCGGCTGGGCGGTCGGACCGGACGGCAGCGAAACGCTCGACCCTGCGCTCGCGATGACGCAGGGCGCGCTGCTTCCGCTCGGCGGATACGGGACCGAAGGCGGCGGCCACAAGGGCTACGGCCTGGGCGCGCTGGTCGAGATCCTGTGCGGCGTGCTTGCCGGCGGTCCGTTCGGGACGGCGCTCGGTCTCGACGAACGCGGGATGCACGGCGGCAACGTCGGCCACTTCTTCGGCGCTTTCAAGGTGGGGGCGTTGCGCGACGTCGGCGCGTTCGGCGCCGATCTCGACCGCGAGTTGCGCGCGTTCGAGAACAGCGCGCCGGTGCCCGGCGCCGACCGGGTGATGACGGCCGGCGAACCAGAACGGCTCAACACCGAACGTTTCCGCCGCGAAGGCGTCCCGATCGATCCGAAGGTCTGGGATACTCTCGACGCGCTCGCCGACCGCGTCGGCATCGCGAAGCTGGACCGCTTCATCGTCGAGTAGCATGGCAGAGACGGCGATGGGAACCGCGCGGGTCGATGAAGCGGAGCTCCTTGCATTTGTCGAGCGAGCGCTGACGACGGTCGGGGTGGACGGCGAGCAGGCGCGCATCGTCGCTGACGTGCTCGTCGCGGCCGACCGGCGCGGGATCGAATCGCACGGCGTTGCGCGGTTGCGCTGGTTCTACGTCGACCGTATTCGCAACGGCCGTATCGCAGCTCGGCCGGCGTACACGATCGCGCGCGAGACGCCGACGTCGCTGCTGCTGGATGCGGGCAACGGTCTGGGGCATCCCGCGTCGCATCGCGCGATGACGCTGGCGATCGAGAAGGCGCGCGAGCGCGGGATCGCCTTCGCCGCGGTGCGGAACTCGAACCACTATGGGATCGCCGGCTACTACGCGATGATGGCGCTCGAGCACGACATGATCGGGATCTGTTCGACCGACTCGGCGCACTTCGCCGTGCCGACGTTCGGCCGCACGCCGATGCAGGGAACGAACCCGTTCGCGTTCGCGATCCCGGCATTGAACGAGCCGGCGTTCGTGCTCGATTTCGCGACGACGACCGTCACCTACGGCAAGCTCGAAGTCTACGAGCGCAAAGGGCTCAGGTTGAAGCCTGGCTGGGCGGTCGACGGCGAAGGAAAGCCCTCGGGCGATCCGGCGGTACGGCACGGCGGCGGATCGCTGCTTCCCCTCGGCGGTTTCGGAACCGAAAACGGCGGCCACAAAGGCTACGGCCTCGGCGCGCTCGCCGAGATGCTCACCGGCGTGCTCGCGGCGGGCTGGTTCGGCGCCGCGCTGACGATTCCGGAGAGCCCGACCGCGCCCTCCGGGATCACGTCGCACTTCTTCGGTGCGATTCGCATCGACGCGCTGCGCGAGGTCGACGGCTTCAAACGCGACATGGACCGCGAGCTGCGCGCGTTCAAGGACAGCACTCCGGCGCCCGGGCAAGACCGCATCTACGTCGCGGGCGAGATCGAATACGAGAACGAGATCGCGTTCCGACGCGACGGCATCCCCCTGATCGCGCCCGTCATCGACGACCTCGACGCGCTCGCCGACGAGCTGCAAATCCCGCGCGTCGCACGGCGCCTTCCGTCATCCTGAGCTTGTCGAAGGAAATGTCATCCTGAGCTTGTCGAAGGAAGCGTGCGAACGTGCTCGGGACGCACCCCGACGCCGACTAAACGAGCCGGGATACGCTGCAGGAAAGGAAACCGGCGCAGGATCCGTACGACAAGCGGAGCCGCGCCCGGCGTCGCCGCGGCGGCAGCCTGAGCCCGCAGCACGGTGCGGAAGATGCGGTCCTGCGCGAACACCTGGATCGCTTGGGTCACCTTCACCGGGAAGGTCCGGCGCTGCTCCACCGCCGCGAGATGCCGTTCCGTGACGGAATGCGCGCGAAGCGGCTCGACGAGCAGATTGGCGGCCGCGACCGCGTCCTGAATCGCCAGGTTGATGCCGACGCCGCCGATCGGCGACATCGCGTGCGCCGCGTCGCCGATGCACAACAGACCCGGGACGTGCCAGCGGCGTAGGCGGTCGACGGTGACGACCAGCAGCTTGACGTCGTCCCAACTGCGCAGCTCGTCGACCCGATCGTGCAGAAACGGGGCGATCGCGACGAGGTCGTCGCGCAGCGCCTGCAAGCCGCGCGTGCGCAGCGCGTCGAGGCCGCCCTTCGGGATCACGAAGGCGCATTGCCAGTAGTCCCCGCGATCGAGCGTCACCAGCACATGACCGGCGACGAACCGGCCGAGCGCCGAGTTCGGGTCGCCCGGGTGCTTGCTGAGCTGCATCCACAACACGTCGATCGGCGCGCCGAGATCGCGCACGCTCAAGCCGGCGGCAGCGCGCACCGTCGAGTGGCGTCCGTCGGCGCCGACGACGAGTTCGGCGCGAATTTCGATCGGCCCGTCCGGCGTCGTCGCGCGCACGCCCACGACGGCGTCGCCCTCGCGCACGAGCTCGGTGACCTGCGCGCGCATCATCATGCGAAAGCCGGGGAAGCGCCGTCCGTTCTCGGCGAGAAAGTTCAAAAAGTCCCACTGCGGCATCAGCGCGATGAACTTGCAGCGCGTGCGCAGGTGCGTGAAGTCCGCGAGCGTGACGGCGTGTCCCATCACGAGGCCGGTCAGCTTCGGGACCTCCGTGTGCGGCCGCGCCAGAAACGCATCGAGCAGACCGAGCTCGGCGATGACATCCAGCGTCGAGGGGTGCACGGTGTCGCCGCGAAAGTCGCGCAGAAAATCCGCGTGTTTCTCGAGCACGACGACCTCGATGCCCGCCCGCGCGAGAAGATACCCGAGCATCATCCCCGCCGGCCCGCCGCCCGCGATGCAGCACCCGACCCGCAAAACGCCGCTCTCCACCGCACCGCGCTTTCCGCTCGATGGTGGCTCACCCTTCGACGAGCTCAAGGTGACACCGACGAGCTCAGGGTGACACAAGCGGGAGGACAGGCGCGACCGGCCGCTGAGCGAACGGGTTGTACCGATCATGTCCGACGCTGTAATCATCGATGCCGTTCGCACGCCAATGGGCCGCTACGGCGGCGCGCTCGCTTCCGTGCGGGCCGACGACCTGGGCGCGTACGCGATTCGGGCGCTCGTCGACCGGAGCGGGATCGACCCGTCGGTCCTCGACGACGTCTTCTGGGGCGCCGCGAACCAGGCTGGTGAGGATTGCCGCAACGGCGGACGGATGGCGACCCTGCTTGCCGGGCTGCCGTCGAGCGTCCCCGGCACGACGCTCAACCGCCTCTGCGGCAGCGGTCTGCAGGCGATCAACTCGGCGTATCACGCGATCGCCGCGGGCGTGATCGACGTCGCGGTCGCCGGGGGCGCGGAGTCGATGACCCGCGCGCCGTTCGTCATTCTCAAATCGGAGAAGGCCTACGATCGCGCGCCGGACATCCACGACACGACGCTCGGGAACCGCATGCTCAATCCGCGGCTGGCCGCGATGTATCCGCCGATCTCACTCGGCGAGACGGCGGAGAAAGTCGCCGAACAATTCGGCGTGACGCGCGACGACCAGGACCGCTTCGCCTACGACAGCCAGATGAAATGCAAAGCCGCGGTCGACGCGGGACGGTTCTCGGACGAACTGATCGCGTTCCGCGACGGCGTCGGGAAGAAGAGCGTCGAGCTCACCGTGGACGAACCGCCGCGCCCCGACACCACCCTCGAGTCGCTGGCGAAACTGAAGCCGGCGTTCAAAGCGAACGGAACGGTAACCGCAGGCAACGCCTCACCGCTCAACGACGGTGCCGCGGCGCTGCTCGTCTGCAGCGCCGACGCCGCGCAGAAGCACGGCTGGACGCCGCTGGCGCGCGTCGTGACGTCGGCGACGTTCGGCGTCGATCCGAGCGTGATGGGGATCGGCCCGATCGGCGCGACCCGCAAGGCGCTCGCGCGCGCCGGCCTCACGGTCGCCGATCTCGATCTCGTCGAACTGAACGAAGCCTTCGCCGCGCAGGCCGTTGCGTGCGTCAAAGAGCTCGGCATCGATCCGGTGATCGTGAACGTCAACGGCGGGGCGATCGCGCTGGGCCACCCGCTGGGCTGCAGCGGAGCCCGCATCGCGACGACGCTCCTGCACGAACTCAAACGCCGCGGCGGCCGCTACGGTCTCGCCACGATGTGCATCGGCATGGGCCAAGGCATCGCCACGATCTTCGAACGCGTGTGATTGAGCGACCGCGCGACACGGAGGTCGGGCTCCTGTTATTTTGCACCGCTCTTTGGGGGGCACGAGCGACCGCCGAAGGTCACCTTCGAGAACGCGGGTTCGTTCGCCGTGGGGAACGCCTCCTTTCCTGCCTGTGAGGGCGTAACGCAGTCGTACACGAGAAGGAAGGCGATGATGCTCGCATACTGGTCCGGCTTCAACGAGCCCGGTGCGCCGAGCGGCATCTGCGTCGTGACGATCGACCGGACTTGGCTGAGGTTCAGGTGCGAGCGCGCGAAGCCCGTACCGGTGAGTGCCGGCCCCGAGACGCCCTGGAGGTTCGCACCGTGGCAGGCCGCGCACTGCTGGTTGTAGAGAGTCGCGCCCGCCTTCGCCTGCGCCGCTGTAAACGGCGCGCTTCCGATCGACGGCGGTGCGTTAGCGTTCGATTCGCTCGTCCCTGCGATCACTTTCTGTCCTGCCGTCGTGTTTGCGATCGGCGCGGAGACGGGGCCAAGACGATACGCCGTTAAGACGCTCGTTTTCGCGATCGGGGCGTTGGGCGTCTGCTGTGACCCCGCCGACCCGCTCAGCACCGAGACGTACTCGTTCCCTCCGGCGCGATACACGCTGACCGGCGCGATGATGGAGGCGCCGGTTTTCGTCTGCCAGAGCACCTTCCCGGTCTTGGCATCGAGCGCGTAGAGATTGTCGAGGTCGCTCGTGAACGCGACGCCGCTACGCGTGACCACGACCCCGCCCTGAGCGGAATACGGGAGGGGACGCACCCACGCGAGCTGCCCGGTCGCGATGTCGATCGCAGTGACCTGCCCCGTAGACTTCTGACGCCTCGGAAGCGGGCCGCCGGTATACGGCTGGCCGGCGATATACTTTGGGTCGGTCGAGACCACTTTCCACACCGCGCACTCTTGCGTGCTCGGCAACAAAAAGAGATTCGTCGACGGATCGTATGAGCCGCCAAGCCACTCGACTCCGCCGCCGTGGTTGGGGCAGGCGAATGTTCCTTTGCGCGTCGGCTGGGTCGTCAAAAGCCCCGTCTGCTTGTCAACGGCCATGCGATAGACGACCTTCCCGTTCGTCCGGTCGAGGACGACGAAGTCTCCACCCTTGTCGCCGATTGCGAGCAACGCTCGCGTCGTACCGCCGATTTTCCCATCGAAGAGAATCGGGGGCATCGCCGGATCGGTGTCGTGCGTGTCGTCTTTGACGATCTTGTAGTACCAGCGCATCCTGGGCTTGGCGCCGGAAATATCGATCGCGACAACGGAGTTCGTGTACAGATTCAGAC
Organism: Vulcanimicrobiota bacterium; assembly: GCA_028287545.1. Next base: position 25,878 of record JAQBPL010000320.1, read on the forward strand.
CCTTCCGGTTCGTGTCGACCATGTCGGGGCCCGGGTTCCCAACCGGGATATAGAGCGTCTTCGTCGCCGGCTCAACCGTCAGGCCGCCCCACGTGTCACCGCCGCCGTGCTGCCACGAGTTCCCAGGCCACGTCTCGTGGCCGGGTTGTCCGGGACCGGGGATGTTCTGCCAATCCCAGAGCCTGTGGCCGTCCTGCACGCTGAAGCCCATGACGTGGCCGATATTCCCGTCGTCGCCGCCGCCCGTTCCGAGGATGATCTGGTTGTCGTAAACATACGAAGCCATTGAAAAGAGCGAGTTGGCAGTGGAGGTGTACTTGTCGTTTGGACAGCCGTTGACGTTCCACGCCTGCTTCCCAGTATTCGCGTCGACCGCGACGACGCGACAGTCGAGCGTTGCGATGAACACCTTCCCGTCTGCGAGTCCGACGCCGCGGTTCACGGTGTAGACGAGCGAGTAGGCCGGGTTGTAAGAGAACTGCCACTTCAGCTTCCCCGTCGTCGCGTCGACTGCGAGCACGTTGTCGTGCGGCGTCGAGAGATACATCGTCCCCTGCCAGATGAGCAGCCCAGACTCTTGTTGGCCGTTGTCCGCGATCTCCGTCGACCATGCTTTCGCGAGCGTGTTCACGTTCTGCGGCGTGATCTGATCGAGCCCCGTGTAGCGATTATTGTGCAGCGTCTTACCGGGAAGGAACCAGTTGTCATCGTCGCTCGCGGCGTTCGCAATCGCAGCTGCGTCGGGGAACGCAGCTTGCGATCCCGCGGTCGTCTCGGCGGCTACGATGGCGCTCGTGGCCTGCGCAGAGGTCGAGGAAGACGACGGGGAGCGGCTGCACGCGGCGAGCGAGATGGTAAGCGCAAGGCTTACTCCTACGACGGCAAGCGGTCCAACTCGCATGACACAGTCCCCCCAAACGTTGCTGGATGGTTAGCTGGTTTTCCGAGTTCAATTGTATCGTCTTTCGGCCGCGACTTAGGAACCAATCCACCGGCATTTTTGCTTCCTAGTGCCCTCGCGCGCGCTTGACCTCATCCGGCGTCACGATCGGGGCCTGATTGCCCCATGACGTTCGCTCGTGGTCGATGACGGCAGCGATATCCGCATCGCTCAGCTGGGAAAACGACGGCATTTGTCCGCCGTACGTTTTTCCGCCGATCGCTTTTCCTTGCAGACCCTTGAGCAGGATCGTGATGTGCTGCGCGGGGTCCTTCGCCGTCACGACGGGATCGTTTACCAGCGGCGGAAAGACCCCAGGGACGCCCGTTCCCCCTGCGCCGTGACACGAGGCGCAGTTCGCCGTGAAGGCGGTCGCGCCCGAGGCGGCATAATCGAAACCGCCGGCGGATCCTTTGCCGGAGAATGCGGGAGGAGCGTTTGCGCCGGCAGGCGCGGGTTGCGCGGCCAGCGCGGCGGGATTCGCAGCGTACGTCGCCGTGTTCGCGAACTGCTGCGGCGTGGGGAAAAACTCGATCGCGTACCACGCGGCCCACAGCACGACAAGCGAGCACATGACCCACACCCAAACCGGAACGGTGGCGAGCGATTCGGCGCGATGCGGATCGAAGGGCTCTTCACCGCCGAACGCGTTGACGGCAACCTCAACGGTCCCGCCGACCAGGGACCCTTCACGCAGACCGGTGAGCGTAATGCCGGGACCGTTCTGAACCGTGAAGGCTATCGAACGGCGCCCGACCTTTCCCAGCGTATCCGTCGCTCGGATCTGCAGCGTGTGCGGGCCATCCTCCAGCGTTCGCGTGTCGAGCGAGAACGTGGCCGGCGGATGATACGTCGCAAACGGCGTGAGCGACCCATCTAGGAAGATCTCGACCTGGGCGGCCTGTTGCGAGGGCTCGAGGGGCGCCGCCAGATATTCGCTCATCGATCGTCTCGCAATATCGAATACTTGGGATGATCGGGGTCGCGTTCGCCCGGCGACTGGATGCACCGCACCGCAAAATAGTAGACCCACACCGTCACGATCGCACCTGCGACGACGATTGCGATACCGAGCGGGTCGGCCGGATTCCAGAGTGTGTGCTCTCCCATCACTTTGCGCTCCCGAGTTGGGGCTGTTTGAGCGACTGCAGATAGCTGACCAGATCGACCGCGCTGCTTCCGGCGACGACGACGGCATTGGCGGGCGCGTAACCGGGAGGCACGGGCACCGTCACGTCGCCCGGATCGGCGTGCGCCTTGACGGAGAAGAGCCACGGATAGGCCGGCATGATCGACGCGCTGACGAGCGATCGCGGCTCGTAGAGATGGATGTAGTTCCAGACCGCGCTCGGTTGACGCTTCCCGATGTTCGTGAGGTCGGGTCCGGTGCGCTCGGTGCCGAGGAGCTGCGGCGTCGAATACGCGTAGTCACCGCGGGTCGACGGGCGGCCGAAGACGAGGTCCTGCGCGAGCGGACGCACCTGCTGCGTATGACAGTACGAACATCCCTCCGAAACGTAGACGTCGCGGCCGCGCGCCGCCGAGGCGCTCAACGGGGAGAGGCCTGGGGTCGGCTTCGTGTCGGACAGAACGATGCCGGGGATGACGCCCATGACGATCGCGAGCAGCGCGTAGATCACGAAGCTTGCCGTCATCAGGACCCACAACCGGTCCATAGGCCGGTTCATGCCGCTTGCGCCTTCGGCTCGAAGGCGGTCCGCTTGGCGGCGACCATGACGTACACGTTGTACGCGAACAAGAGGTGCGAGACGAACATCATCGATCCGCCGAGCGCGCGCGCAAGCCAGAATGGCGCCGCCGCCTCGACGGACGAGATGAACGGGTTGCCGCTCGCCCAGTCGATCCCTTGTATGGTGCCGCCGACCGATAAGACGACGACGTACAGCGTCACGCCGAGCAACGCGAACCAGAAATGCACCCCCGTCAGCAAGATCGAGGGCTGCTGACCGGTGGCGAGCGGAAGCAGCGCGTACACGGCACCAAAGGTGATGAGCGTAATGAACCCATACATCGTGGCATGTGAATGCCCCACGGTGAAGCTCGTGAAATGCCAGTAGGCTTGCGCGGTGCGCAGCGCCTCGAACGTTCCCTGCGTCGAGCCGACGAAGTAGTAGACGACTCCGGCTGCGAGAAAAGGCAGCGCATACGATCGGCGCACGATCTCCCAGCGGCCGCGCGTCGTGAGGATCAAGTTGGCGCTCCCGGCGAAAACCGGAATGAGCATGCCGACGCTGAAGACGATCGCCAGCGTCTGGAGCCACCACGGCAATGGTGAGAACTCGTAGTGGTGCGACCCGATGATCGGATAGAACACGAGGTTCGTCCAGAAGGCCAGGACGCCGAGGGAATACGAGTAGATCGGCCGGTTCAGTAATTTTGGGAGCGCGTAATACGTCACCCCGAGCGCGAGGAAGGTGAACCACATTCCGACCGCGTTATGCATGTAAAAGGCCTGCAGGGTCACCCCTCCGAGGCCGATTTGATATGTCGGAATCAGCGCGACGATCCAGAGGATGGTCGTGAACGTGAACGCTCCGAGCGTGTACCAATTGGCGATGTAAATCGGGCGCTCGACGCGGTTGGCGATGGTCCCGGCGACGACGTAGGCGCTGCAGATCGCGCCAATTAAAAAGATGACTCTCACCCACCAGAGCCATTCGCGATATTCTTGGCTTCCGTCGCTCATTCCGAGATCGAGCGTGATCGTCCCGAGGATTGCGGCGAGGTTGAACAGCGCGAGCGATACCCAGGCGACGGGCTTCGCGAAGACCGCCGCACCCGAAGAGCGCGCCGCAACGTAGATTGCCATCCCGCTCAGCGCGACCGACGCGAAGGCGTAGAACGTGCCGTTCGTGTGAATCGCTCGCAAGCGGCCGAACGAAAGGTACGGGCTCGTTGCGAGATCCGGAAATGGAAACTTGAAGCTGAGAAGCACCCCGATCGCCGTCGCTATGAGCAGCCAAACCGTCGCCGATCCGACGAACGCGCTCAAGAGCGTTGCTTGCTCCCGAGCTTCGCGCTGTGATCCGGCGACGTCCATGAAGCTAGCCCTCGCTCGTTCGAAATCGACCCGCGTACGCGTATCCTACCGCATGACAAACGGGTTGCTCAAGGCACGATGGTCCTGCACGCGCAGAACGCGTTCCAGCTGCTGAGCTTCATCGTAGCGCCCGCACTATTGATGAATGGAACGTCGATCCTCATCCTCTCGATTTCGAACCGGTTCGCGAGCGTGCTCGACCGTGCGCGGAATCTGGAAGAAACCCCGAACGCTCCGGACCGCGAGTCCCGACTTACGCCCATCATGCGGCGAGTGCTCGCGTTGAGCCGCGCGCT
>JAQBPL010000325.1 GCA_028287545.1 Vulcanimicrobiota bacterium
ATTGATGCGAGCGATCGTTGTCACCCTGAGCTTGTCGAAGGGCCTTCGTCAACGGTCTTGCAGCAAGCTAACGTGTATCGCGAGGCACCCGCGCGCGACGAGGGCCCGTCGACAAGCTCAGGGTGACAACGATCGCTCGCGCCACCGGCGATTCACGTGCGTTCGCAGTCGTCGAAGCGAGACGTGTTCCGCCGAATTGGCGCAGGCAACTTCGCTCCGATTGGTCAGAGACGCGCCCCGGCGACAGCGGCTAGAATCGACCCGTGATGTGCTCGTGCTGCAAGAAATCGTGACCGCCGGCGCCGCCGGCGCCGTCGCGATAAACCTCTACCTGATCGTCTCGCTCGTCTGGGTTCTGCACGTGACGACGGTCCGTGCTCTCTGGCAGTGGGATGCCGCGAACCTGCTCGGCGCCGCGGCGTTCCGCGCCGGGGGTGCCGTCGAGCTCGTTGGCATCAGCTTGCACGTTGCGGTCAGCCTGGCGTGGGCGGCGGTCTTCGCGCTGCTGCTGGGGCGCAACGAGGCCGTCGTGCGGCAGCCGATCGCGGCCGGAGCGCTGTTCGGTGTCGTCGTGTGGGCGGTGATGCAGTTCGTCGTCGTTCCGCTCGGGCGCGCGCCGGTACCGCGGCTGACCACGCCCGGCGTCGTCAACGGTCTGATCGCGCACGCGATCTTCTTCGGGATACCCGTCGCGCTGGTCTGCGTGCGTTTTCTGCGCGCGTAGCGAGCTTACGGCAGCAGTTCGACGAGCACGTCGACCGCGTCCGGCATCGCTTCGCGCGGCGTGCTGCCGAAGCCGAGGATGAAGCCGCGCAGGTCGTCGCGCGCGATGCATTGGTCGGAGAGCGGGTGCAGGAACACGCGCCGTTCGCGCGCCCGCGCCGCGATCGCGACGTCGTCGTGCTGCGGATCGATGCGCACGGTGACGTGCATCCCGCCGGTCAACGGGCCGATCGTCAGCCGGTCGCCGGCGCGATCGCGCAGCAGCTCGCAGAGGTATTCGCCGCGCCGCTGGTACTCGGCGTTCAACCGGCGAACGTGCCGGGCGAGAAAGCCTTCGCGCACGAAATCGGCGAGCACCGCCTGGGTGAGCGCCGACGTGCCGAGCGATCCTACCGCGCGCGCCGCGCGCAGCGCGGGCGCGAGGTGCGGGGGCGCGACGACGTAGCCGACCCGCAGGCCCGGCGCGAGCACTTTGCTGAACGTGCCGACGTAGATGACGCGGCCGGAGGCGTCGCTGCCTTGAATCGCCTGCAGCGGGCCGCCGTTGAAGCGGAACTCGCTGTCGTAGTCGTCCTCGACGATGTACGCGTCGTGGCGCTGCGCCCACGCGAGCAGGCTCGCGCGCCGGGCGGCGCTCATCACGCCGCCGAGCGGAAACTGGTGCGATGGCGTCACGTACGCGAGACGGGCGGGCGGCGCGTCGTCGGCGACCAGCCCGTCGTCGTCGATCGGAACGCCGTGCACGCGCGCACCGCGTGCGGTGAACGCGGCGCGCGCCGCTGCGTAGCTCGGATCTTCGCAGACGACCGCATCGCCGGGTTCGAGCATGACGTCGGCGATCAGCGTGAAGCCGGATTGCGCGCCCTCGACGATGAGCACCTCATCGTCGTTCAAGCTGAGGCCGCGAAATTGGCGCAGGTGCTGGGCGAGCGCGGCGCGCAGCCGCGTGTCGCCGGCGGGATCGGCATACGCGAAGCGCGCGGTAAGGCTGCGAGCGCGCCGCTCCAGCCGCTGCCACGCGGCGAGCGGAAAGGCGTCGAGGTCGGGGAGCCCGTCGCGAAACGCGCCTAGGCCACCGGGCGCGAACGCGACGGCATGCGCGACGTCGAGGTGGCGCCGGGCGCCCGGAGGCAGCAGCGGCGCCGGGGCTGCCACGGCCGCGCTGCGCCGGGTCATCCCGCGCGCGACGAACGTTCCCGAGCCGACGCGCGCGACCAGGTAGCCTTCGGCGACGAGCTGTTCGACCGCGGCCACGACCGTATTGCGCGAAACGCCGATCCGGGCGGCGAGCTCGCGGCTCGGAAGGAGGCGCGTCCCCTCGGCCAGCCCGCCGTTGTGGATCGCGGCGCGCAGCCGCTCGACCAGCTGCCGCCCGATGGGCAGCCGGGAGGACCGGTCGGGAAAAAGGGACTCGAACTCGCCGGTTGGATCGGTCATGGGTGCAATATCGGCTTCGCGACTGCCACCCAGTTGGCATGGTCGGGAGCGAAGATCGCCGCATGACCCCGTTCGTGGTGAACCGTGCTCCGGCTTGACGGCCGTCTGGTCTATGCGGCCTCCGACCTCAACGACTTCCTCGACTGCGATCACCGCGTCGCGCTGAACCGGCTGGCGGCCTCGCGCGGCGAACGTCCCCCGGCCGACGACGCGACACTGGAGATCATCGCTCGCAAAGGCCAGCTGCACGAGCGATCCGTGCTCGCGCGTCTCGAGGCCTCGGGCGTCAACGTCGTGCGCATCGACGAGGGCGACGGCAGCCCGGCCGGTCTCGAACGCGCCGCGCAGGCGACGCGCCGCGCGATGCGCTCCGGAGCCGAGGCGATCTACCAGGCGACGCTGATCGACGGCCGGTGGCTCGGTCGGGCCGATTTCCTGCTGCGGACCGACGTGCCCAGCGACCTCGGCGCGTGGTCGTACGACGTCGCCGACGCCAAGCTCGCCGTGCGCGAGAAGGCCGCCTTCGTCGTGCAGCTGTGCGTGTACGCCGATCTCGTCGCCGCCGTGCAGGGAACGCTGCCGCGCACGATCCACGCGCTCTTCGGCGACGGCCGCGACGTGCCGTACGCTGCCGAGCGGTACATCGCGTACGTGCGCGCCGCGCGCGCTCGCTTCGAAGCGTCGGTCGACGCGCTCGACCCGGCGGCGGTCCCCGATCGGGTGGCCGCGTGCGGCGCGTGCGCCTGGGCCGACACGTGCGATAGCGCCCGCCGGCGGGTCGACCATCTCTCGCTCGTCGCCGGAATGCGGCGCGCGCAGACGGCGCGGCTGCGCGATGCCGGCATCGCAACGCTGGCGTCGCTCGCCGCAGCGCCCGACGACGCACGGCCCGCGCGGCTGGCCGAGACGACGTTCACCAAACTGCGCCGCCAAGCCGGATTGCAGGCCGCGCAGCGCGCGAGCGGCGTGCCGTCGTACGTGCTGCTCGAGCCGCACGACGGCGCCGGTTTCGCGCTGCTGCCCGAGCCCGACGACGCCGACGTGTACTTCGACATGGAGGGCGACCCGCTGTACGAGCCGGGCGTCGGCCTCGAGTATCTCTTCGGCGCGTACGTTCACGGTGCCGAACCGGCCTACCGGAAGTTCTGGGGCGAGACGCGCGATGGGGAGAAAGCGGCGTTCGAGAAGTTCGTCGACTGGCTCGTCGTGCACCGCCGCGAGCATCCGCGCGCGCACGTCTATCACTACGCACCGTACGAGAAGACGGCGCTGCGCCGGCTGGCGATGTACCACGGCACCCGCGAGGACGAGGTCGACGCGCTGCTGCGCGGGCAAGTCCTGGTCGATCTCTACGCGGTCGTCGGCGGCGCGGTCGCGCAGTCGGCCGAGAGCTACTCGATCAAGAAGCTCGAGTCGCTATACGGGTTCACGCGCAGCACCGACGTGCGCAAAGGCGACGACTCGATCGTCGCGTTCGAACGGTACCTGATCGACCGCGACGCCGCGACGCGTGAGGACATCGTCGCGTACAACGAGGAAGACTGCGTCTCGACCTTCGGTCTGCACCGCTGGCTGCGAACGCTGCGCGACGAGGCGCAAACGAAGTACGGCGAGATCCCGTATCGGCCCGCGATCGACCCCAAAGAACCGACCGACAAGGAACGGAAAGAAGCCGAGCAGCGCACCGCCTTGCAGGCGGCGCTCCTCGAGGGCGCGCCGGCGGGCGATCCGCGCCGGCTTATGGCGCATCTGCTCGGATATCACCGGCGCGAAGCGAAGCCCGTGCAATGGGCCGTCTTCGAACGTTCGGAGCGCGCCGGATGGTTCGATTTCGCCGCCGACGACACGGAAGCGCTGGGCGGCATCGAGCTCTGCGAGGATATCCCGCCGTCGCCCGTGCCGGGCGCATCGGCGCGGTCGACCGGCATGATCTACACGTACCGCTTTCCGCGCCAGCAGCACAAGCTCGGTCGCGACCCGGTCGACGCGCGCACGACCAAGAGCGCGGGTGCGGTCGTCTCGATCGACGACGACGAGTGTCTCCTGCGGCTGAAGCGCAGCGGCAACGCGCCGCATCCAACCGTCCTGGGTCCCGGTTGGCCGATCCGCACCGACGAGCAGCAGGCCGCGCTCGCGCGGCTCGCGGAGGCGGTGCTGGACGGATCGGCGGAGCACCGCTACGGTGCGGCGTACGATCTGCTGCGAGTGGCGTCGCCTCGAATCCGCGGCCTGCTCCCCGGCGACTTCGTCCAGCCGACGCTGCGTCCCGACGCGCAGGCCATCGATCCGAGCGACGTGAGCGCACTCGCCAGTGGGCTGATCGACTCGACGCTGGTGGTGCAAGGGCCGCCCGGCAGCGGCAAAACCTATACCGGCGCGCACGTCATCGCCGATCTTCTCGCCGAAGGAAAGCGCGTCGGCGTGACGTCGACCGGGCACCAAGCGATCCACAACCTGCTGCACGAGGTCGAACGCGTCGTCGATGCGCGCGGCGCTTCGTTTCGCGGCGTGAAGAAGAGCACGGGCCCCGAGTCGGAGTTTCAGTCGCGTCTGGCGCAGCCGTTCATCGAATCGGTCGGGGTCAACGCCGGGTTCGGCGAGTACAACCTCGTCGCCGGAACCGGCTGGTTGTTCTCGCGCGCCGACCTCGAACGCCTCGACGTCCTCGTGATCGACGAAGCGGGTCAAGTGTCGCTGGCCGACGCGCTGGCGATGGCGACCAGCGCGCGTTCCGTGGTGCTCCTCGGCGATCCGATGCAGCTCGCGCACGTTTCGCTCGCCGCGCACCCGGAAGAATCGGGCCCCTCCGTGCTGCGGCATCTGCTGGGCGACGCGGCGACAATCGCACCGGATCGCGGCGTGTTTCTCGATCGCAGCTTCCGCATGGCGCCGCCGCTGTGCGCCTTCGTCTCGGCGCTCGCGTACGAGGGGCGATTGGAACCCGCGCAGAGCTGCGCAAACCAACGGATCGACGCGGCGGCGTTCGCCGGCGCCGGGCTGCACTACGTGCCGATCGTTCATGAAGGCAATTCGCAGTCGTCGCCCGAGGAAGCCGACGCGGTCGCGCAGTTGATGGGCAACCTACTCGGCGGGACGTTCACCGCCTGCGACGGCACTTCGCGGCTGTTGGGCGTCGACGACGTCCTGATCGTCTCGCCCTACAATCATCAGGTCTCGCTGCTGCGCCGCACGCTGCGCGCGCGTTTCGGCGACGGCGTGCGGGTCGGAACCGTCGACAAGTTCCAGGGACAGGAAGCGCCGGTCGTGATCTACAGCCTCGCCGCATCGAGCGCCGAGGACGCGCCGCGCGGCGCCGACTTTCTGCTCGAAGAGAACCGCTTCAACGTCGCAGTCTCCCGCGGGCGCGGTCTTGCGGTGCTGGTGTGCTCGCCGCGAATCTTCGCCACGCCGTGCACGTCGCTCGAACAGCTGCGAGCCGTCGCGGCGTTCTGCGCGTTCGCCGCCGCAGCCGATACCGAGACCGACCCGCAACCCACGGCGCCGCCGCAGCAGCTCTCGCTGCTGACGGTTGCGTAGCTAGCCGGGCGAGCCGTTGCGGGCGAGGCCGGCGCAGCGGCCGCAGCGGCCTATGACCACGAGGGTGGCGTCGACGCCGGAGTAGCGGTGGTCTTGCGCGATCGCCAGCGCCAGCGCGGCGACTTGCGGCGCGGGGACGTTCTGAATCTCGCCGCAGCTCGAGCAGACCAGGTGATGGTGCTTGTCGAGCGCGGCTTCGTAGCGCGCCGCACCGCCGTGGGCGAACACCTGTACCAGACCGATCGCGCGCAGGATGTCGAGCGTGCGGTAGATCGTTCCGAGGCTTACCGCAGGCAAGGCCGCGCGCACCCGTTCGTGGATCGCCTCGGCGGTCAGGTGCGCCCCGTCTTCGAGGGCGCGGAGGATCGCGGCCCGCTGTTTCGTCAGACGATAGCGTGTCTGAAGGAGTCCTGCATCGACGCCCTTGTAGTCGGTCACTGGCGCGCCCTCCGATGTCCGCACCCGATCCCCCACGTGGTTCGGACGACCGCAACGCCGTTTGACGCTGTTCGCCCCCCATGCTACGATCCGGGGGTTCTCCCCTTCCCCGTCCCTCGACCAGTCCTGGATGCTTGCGGTTCACGCTCCGCAGCCCCAGGAGCCGAGCGGGCTGAGCGTGACCTTACGTAATGTGGAATAAGCTCAAGAGGCCGCTTCAGGCGGTCCTCCTTGTGGCTCTTGTCGGTCTCTGCGTCTGGGCCATCGTGCCGATCCAGCAGAAGATCCACCTGGGCCTCGACCTTCAGGGCGGCGCACGCGTCCTGCTCCAGCTTCAGACGACGGCGGATGTCAAAGCGATCACGCCCGAGATCCAGAACCAGGTGGAGCAGGTCATCGACAAGCGCGTCAACTCCCTCGGCGTCTCTGAGCCGGTGATCACCAAGGTCGGGACCGATCGGATCCTGGTCGAGGTGCCGGCCCTCAAGAACTCCGACGAGCTGGAGAAGCTCTTGAAGCAGGCGGCGGTCCTCGACTTCAAGATCTGCCCGCCGAAGGTCACCCAGCGCGCCGAGGCCGACAAGAAGTATGCGAACGACCCCAACGGCGCGTACAAGGACTGCGGCCCGGTCGTCTATACCGGCGCGGAGCTGCGCAGCGCGCACCCGGGCTTCGGTCAGGGCGGATCGCCCGAGGTCGACTTCACGACGAAGAACCCGTCCAAGTTCGCCGCGCTGACCCGCGACCACATGGGGCAGCTGCTCACCATTTTCCTCGACAAGCAGTACGTGAGCTCCGCGACGATCGAAGGGATCATCTCGACCGACGGTATGATCCACGGTTCGTTCACGGAAGAGGCCGTCGCGACGCTCGCCAACGAGCTCAATGCCGGCGCGCTCCCCGTCCCGCTCACGATCATCTCGAAGGACGACGTCGGCGCGACGCTGGGCAAGGATGACCTGCAGAAGTCGCTGGTCGCCTCGATCATCGGCCTCGCGCTCGTCCTGCTCTTCATGGCGATCGTGTACCGCCTCCCCGGCGTCCTCGCCGACGTCGCGCTCTTCGTCTACGTCCTGATGCTGC
>JAQBPL010000343.1 GCA_028287545.1 Vulcanimicrobiota bacterium
CGCGGCGGGACCGGAAGCGGCGGAGGAGACACGACCGCCGCGCGGAGCGGCTCGGCGGTGTGCGCGCGCGAGGACTGCATCGCGCGCAGATAGGCGCCGCGCGAACCGAAGTGCTTGACCTTCTCCACCAGCTCGCGCTGGACGTTGACGATGTCGATCAGCGCAGAGTCGGGTTTGGGGATGAAGTCCACGGCGCCGATCTCCAGCGCCCGCAGCGTGATCTCGGCGCCTTCCCGCGTGACCGCGCTGACCATGATGATCGGCGGCCCGCGCCGCTCGACGATGTGCCGCGCCGCCTCGAGACCGCCCATCCCCGGCATCTCGACGTCCATCGTAACGACGTCGGGCCGCAGGCGCTCGATCATCGCGATCGCCTCTTCGCCGCTCGACGCCGCGCCGATGACGCGGATCTCCGGCTCCTTCTCCAGCATCTTCTGGATCGCGCGGCGCATGAACGCCGAGTCGTCGGTTACCACGACGGAGATGATGCGCGGCGGAACGTTCATGCGGTCACCCTGAGCTTCATACCGTCACCCTTGAGGCGATAGACGATCGCGTCGGGGCCGATGATCGGCTCGTAGAGATCGGTCAGATGAAAGAGCGACTCCGCATGGCCCAAGAACAAATACCCTCCGGGCCGAAGCGCTTTCGCGAACGACTCGACGACCCGCTTCTGGGTCGGCTTGTCGAAATAGATCAGCACGTTGCGGCAGAATATGGCATCGAATGGTCCTTCGGCTGCTACGCGTGCGCTATCGAGCAGGTTGAGCCTGCCGAACGAGACCAGCTTCTTCACGCGGTCGTCGATCGCGAACCCATCGCCTTGGGCGCGGAACCAGCGGTGGAGCATGGGCGGCTCGGTCGCGCGGAACGAGAGCGCACGGTAGTACCCCCGCTCCGCCAGCTCGAGGACCCGCGGCGAGATGTCGGTGGCGCGGATCGAGAGCATGGCGTCCGGAATCTTGCCCGTCTCGATCAGGGTCATCGCCAGCGAAAAGGCCTCTTCCCCCGACGAGCACGCCGCCGACCAGAGCCGCACCCGCGGCGAGCGTTTGATGAACTCATCGAGAATTCCGGCGGCGAGCGCCTTGAGCTGCGCCCGTTCGCGAAAGAAGTAGGTCTCGTTGTTCGAGAGCGCCGAGGCGAGATCGGTCCACTCTTCTTCCCGGCGCGGATCGTCTTTCAAGAAGCGCACGTACGCGCCGAACGTCTCGAAGCCGCGCTTCGCGACCCGCGTCGAGAGCCGGCTCAGGAGCAAAAACCGCTTCTGGTCGTCATACCAAATCCCAAACCGCTCGCGTACCAGATCGCGCAGCGTCGTAAATTCGACGTCGGAAATGTCTAACAAAGGCGCTCCGCCCGAGGCTCCGCGCCCCCCACGGTGCTTCGCACCGCGGGGCCCCCAGTCCGAGCTCGCAACATCATTATAGATAGCGCACGATGCTGCTGCGCTCGCTCCATCACCATCGTGCTTCTAGCTATACCGGATCCGAGGGTTGGCGACGGCGTAGAGCAGGTCGACGCCGGTGTTGACCACGACGAAGACGGTCGCGAAGAGGAGCATGCAGCCGTTGATGAGCGGCATGTCGCGGTTCGAGATCGCTTCGAAGGCCAGCCGTCCGACGCCGGGCCAGGCGAAGATCGACTCGGTCAGCACTGCGCCGCCCAGCAGCAGGCCGGTCTGCAGGCCGAGAATCGTGATGATCGGGATCAGCGCGTTGCGCAGCGCGTGCCGCACGACGACCGCGCGTTCGTCGAGACCCTTCGCGCGGGCCGTGCGGATGTAGTCCGACGAGAGCACGTCGAGCATTCCGCTGCGCGTGATCTTTGCGATGATCGCCAGCGGAATCGTGCCGAGCGTGATCGCGGGCAGAATCAGGTGCCACAGCGCGTCGAACGCGGCGCGGCCGTTGCCGGCCAGGAGCGCGTCGACGACGACGAGGTGCGTGCGCGCGGGGATGAAGTACGTCAGCGCGATGCGGCCCGAGATCGGGAAGAGGTTGAGGCCGGCGTGCGACGGCAGCACCGCGAGCACGTACACCAGCATCCAGCCGAGCCAGAACACCGGGATCGAGACGCCGAGCAGCACAGCGCTCATCGTGATCGTGTCGATCGCGTGCCGGTGACGTACGGCCGCGAGCACGCCCGCCGGGATGCCAACGACGATCGCGAAGAGCATCGCGCCGAGCGTCAGTTCGAGCGTGGCGGGAAAGTATTGCGCGAGTTTCTGCGCGACGGGCTGCGCGTCGAACACCGAGACGCCGAGATCGCCGTGCGCCACCGCGGCGAGATACAACGCGAGCTGCACGAACCAAGGCTTGTCCAAACCGAGCGCGGCGCGCAAGTGGACGATCTCCGCCGGGCTGGCGTGTTCGCCGAGCCGCAAGGTGACCGGATCGCCCGGGATCGCGTGCATGAAAAGGAAGCTCACCACCGTGATGGCGACGAGCACGAGGAGCAGCCGGACCAGACGATCGACGAAGAAACGCAGCATGGAAGTCTAGGGATCACACCCGCAAGGCGGACAGCGAGAACTTGGCCGCCTGACCATAGAGATACATCCATTCCATCGGCGAGAATGCATTGCGATCGCGTTGAAGGAGCTCGGCGAACCGAGGTGTGCGCTCGAGCTGTTCGAACAGCACATCGAAGCGAGCGGGCTTGCGTTCGAGCATCGTCATGAGACGCTGGCGATGGCGCAGCCGCGCGTAGAACGCGCGCTTCACGCCGCGTTCGTAGACGGCGCTCGAATCGCGCGCGCCGCCCTCGCGCGCGGAGGCGACCGCCTCGGCGGCGATGCGGCCGCTGGTGGCGGCCTCGTGGATCCCCTCGCCGGTGGTCGCGTCGACCAGCCCGGCCGCCGTTCCGCCGACCATTACGCCCTCGGCGCCGATCGTCGGGCGCGGGACGCCGCCGTAGAGCAGGTTGCCCTCGGTGCGGATCGTGTAAGGAACGCCCGCGAACAGCCGTTCCTGGACCGTCGCCAAGAATGCGTCGAGTTCGGCGCGCAGGTCGGCGCCGGGGATCTTGGCCTGGATCCCGAGGCCGATCGAGAGATGGTCGCGCTTCGGAAACATCCAGGCGATGACGTTGTGGCCGGAGCGCGGGCTGACGTAGTAGTGCATCTCCAACGTCGAATACGTCGGCGGCGCGGCCGGCCGCTCGGGATAGACGCGGTACTGCAGGCACGTGATGAGGCCCGCGTTCCAGCCGGCGTGCCGGAAACGCGGGTCGACGTCGTCGAGCCGCGCGCTCGAGCCCTGGGCCAGAAAGACGTTGCGGGCGCGGATCGCCCGGCGCGTCCCCGCTTTGGTGTCGGCGTACTCGACGACCACGCCGTCGCGCTCGCGGCGCAGCCCGCGGAACAGGGTGCTCGTGCGGATCTCCGCGCCCTCGCGGCGGGCCAAGGCGGCGATCGTCCCGTCGAGCTCTTCGCGGGTCGTCGTGTGCGACGGCCCGACCCCGAACGCGTAGGTTCGCTTGACGGTGGTGAGGGTGATCGTCGGCGGGTCGAGGTGCACGATCCCGCGCGGGAGGTCGAAGTCCTCGCAGAAGCCGGGCCGCAGCCCGGCGGCGCACACGCGTTTGGCGCCCACGACGGCATCGCGCTCGAGAACGACCGTAGCGATCCCACGCCGGGCGGCCTCGCGGGCAGCCGTCCCGCCCGCCGGTCCACAGCCCACGATTAGGAACTCCGTCGACTCCATTCCGCGGCGCCTTTCGAGGCCGACGCGGTGATGCCCGTTCCGCGCGGCAGAGGAGGGGAGTCCGATGGCGCTAAACGGGGGACCGTTCGAAGCGCTCGACCCGGTCGGGCCTTTCTTTGTGTCGAAAAGGACCATCGTGACCATCGGCTTGACTCAAAATCTCGGAATCGAGATCGGCCTCATCGCAGGCTTGATCGCTATTCTGTACGGTCTCTACCTCGTCTCCTGGGTGCTCAAGCAGCCCGCGGGCAACGCAACGATGCAGTCGATTGCGGCCGCCATCCAGGAAGGCGCCATGGCGTTTTTGCGCCGTCAGTACACTACCGTGGCCATCGTCGCGGTCATTCTCGCGATCGTTATCGCCGTGCTTCCGGCTCCGCTCGGCATCGAAGCGGCGATCGGTTTCGTGATCGGAGCCGTCCTTTCGGGCGCCGCCGGTTTCATCGGCATGATCGTTTCCGTGCGCGCCAACGTCCGCACCGCGGAAGCGGCGCGCGGCGGAGTCGCGCCCGCGCTCGACCTCGCGTTCAAAGGCGGCGCGGTGACCGGCTTGCTGGTCGTCGGCCTCGGCCTCTTCGCGGTCAGCGGCTACTATTGGATCGTCAGCACCATCAATGCGGGCCACGCCGCGCCGGAATCGGATAGCCTCGCGGCGCTGATCGGCCTCGCGTTCGGCTGCTCGCTGATCTCGGTGTTCGCGCGCCTCGGCGGCGGCATCTTCACCAAAGCCGCCGACGTCGGCGCCGACCTGGTCGGCAAAGTGGAAGCCGGCATTCCGGAAGACGATCCGCGCAATCCCGCCGTCATCGCCGACAACGTCGGCGACAACGTCGGCGACTGCGCCGGCATGGCGGCCGACTTGTTCGAGACGTACGCCGTCACGACGATCGCCGCGATGCTGCTCGGGCACCTGATCTTCGGCGACAAGGTCGCCGGCGCCGTGACGTTCCCGCTCATTCTGGGCGGCGTCTCGATCATCGCCTCGATCATCGGAACGCTGTTCGTGCGCATGAGCAGGACGGCGACCCCGACGCCCGCCAAGATCATGGGCGCGATGTACCAGGGGCTCATCGTCGCGAGCGTGCTCTCGGCGATCGCGTTCTGGTTCGTCGCGCAGGCCCAGTTCGGCAACGGCGGGGTGACCTTGCCGAACGGCCAGCACGTCGGAACGGTCGGGATCTGGATCTGCACGCTCGTCGGCCTGCTGGTCACCGGCCTGATCACCTACATCACCGAGTACTACACCGGCTCGCAGTACCCGCCGGTGCAGCAGATCGCCAAAGCGTCGACTACCGGTCACGCGACGAACATGATCGCGGGTCTCGCCATCTCGATGCAGTCGACGGCGCTGCCGGCGCTCGTCATCGTCATCGGCATCCTCGTGGCGTACTCGTACGCTGGCCTCTACGGCGTCGCGATCGCCGTCATGTCGATGCTCTCGATGGCCGGGATCATCGTTGCGATCGACTCGTTCGGCCCCATCACCGACAACGCCGGCGGCATCGCTGAGATGTCGGAGATGCCCGACAGCGTTCGCGGCGTCACCGACCCGCTCGACGCGGTCGGCAACACGACGAAGGCCGTCACCAAAGGCTACGCGATCGGCTCGGCCGGTCTCGCCGCCGTCGTGCTCTTCGCGTCGTTCGTGCAAGAGCTCAGCGACCGCTGCAAGGCCTCGCCCTCGCTCGGGTGCGCGACCAACCCCGTGGCATTCGGCCTCGACAACCCGTGGGTGCTCTGCGGCCTGATCATCGGCGGCTCGCTGCCCTACGTGTTCGCGTCGCTCTCGATGCAGTCGGTCGGCCGCGCCGCCGGTGCGGTCGTCGAGGAAGTGCGCCGTCAGTTCCGCGAGATGCCCGGCATCATGGACGGCACGCAGAAGCCGAACTACGGCACGACGGTCGACATCGTAACCAAGGCTGCGCTGCGCGAGATGATCGCGCCGGCGCTGATCCCGATCGGCGTGCCGATCCTGATCGTCATCCTCTCGCTGATCGGCGTCTTCCCCGGCAACGCCGGCGCGCAGGTCATGGGCGGCGTGCTGGTCGGCGCGATCGTCACCGGCATCTTCGTCGCCATCTCGATGACCTCGGGCGGCGGCGCGTGGGACAACGCCAAGAAGTACATCGAGGACGGCAACTACGGCGGTAAGGGTTCGCTCGCGCACGCCGCAGCCGTCACCGGTGACACCGTCGGCGATCCGTACAAAGACACCGCCGGACCGGCGATCAACCCGATGATCAAGGTGCTCAACATCGTCGCACTCCTGCTCGTCGGCTTCCTCGTCCACTAGACACCGCGTCTGACCCGAGCGGCCTGGCGGCCCTCGCACCGTCACTCTTCAAAATCTGTGGAGAACGGTGCGAGGGCCGCTTGCGTTTGTGGGGAACCGAGCGCGATGATAATTCGGTCGTCGCTTCCGACACGGCTGAATACGGCGCTGTTCGGCGCCAAGGTTTTGCTCCTCCAGATGGCCCGCAGCGCGAAAGACCGCGCGAGCCGCGTCGAGCGTTTCCGGGCGGATGAGCCGACCGGCGAAGAGATCGTGCTGGCCGAATCCGTCACGCCGCTCTGGACGGCCGAATCCGGTGGCGCCGAGCGCGCGCTGACGCTCGGCAAGATAGAGAACCTGCGCATCGCGGCGCGGCGTCTGCACGGCGTCGTCATACCGGCCCATCGTACGTTCAGCTTCTGGCGCCATGTCGGCCGCGCAACGAGGCGCGCAGGATACGTCCGCGGCCGGGAACTGCGCGAAGGTTGCGTCGTTCCGAGCATCGGCGGCGGATTGTGTCAGCTCTCGAACGCGCTGTACGATGCGGCGCTGCGCGCCGGTTTCACGATCGTCGAACGTCACGCGCATACCGCAGTCGTGGCCGGTTCGCTCGCCGCGGCCGGTCGCGACGCGACCGTGTTCTGGAACTACGTCGACCTGCGTTTCCGCTCGGCCGTGGACGTCCGGATCGAAGCGACGTTGACGTCCGAGTCGCTGATCGTCCGCTTTTGCGGATCCGTCGCCGCGGCACGAACCGCGCCGAGCAGCGGCGACCTCACCGCCGCGCTCGACGAAACACCCGGCGGCTGCGCGAGCTGCGGAATGGACGCGTGTTTTCGGCATCGTGAGCTGCACCGCGTGCAGCCGCGCGCCGAGCGCACGGCTTTCCTCGTCGACGACTATTGGCCGGAGTACGACGCGTACGTGAACCAGGTTGCATGCAGCGGCGACACGCTGCACCTGCCGATCGACGGTCAACGATTCGGGAAGGCCAACTACGAATGGAACACGGCGGCGTTCACCACCGTGTTCGAAAGCCGATTCCACACCGCACTGCGCGGCTACCGGTCGCGCGGTGTCGCGTTGCAGGGCGCGGCACGCCAGCGTTTGCTCCTCGCATGGGCCGACCGCATGGCGCGGCGGTTCGCGTCGCAGGTGTCCTACGAAGTCACCCACCTCGTCGTGATGCAGCACCTGTTGCCGGCGCTCTGGCGCACCGGCGTCCTCGGGGGCCGCACCTACGACGTCCTGATGACGGGCATGCCGGTGCGCGCACTCGAGCAGACGCTCGACGCCGCAGCGCGTCTGCATCCGCAGAGCCCCACCCTCGCCGACTTCCGCGCCGACCCGCAGTTGTTCGCCGCCGAGGACGCCGCGCTCGCGGGCGCGCGAACGATCGTCACGCCGCACGCCGCCGTCGCGGCGATGTTCGGATCGCGCGCCGTGCGTCTCGACTGGGCGCTGCCCGAAGCTTCACCGATTCACAGGCCCAATCCGAAGCCAGCCGCGATCGTGTTCCCGGGCGCGACGCTGGGCCGCAAAGGCGCCTACGAGGTGCGCAGCGCCGCAATCGCCACGGAGACGACCGTACTTCTGTGCGGTCCCGAGCTCGAAGGTGCAGGCTTCTGGGATGGCGTGTCGGTCGAACGGCACGCGTCGTTCCGCTCGGCGGCCGCGCGGGCCGACGTCGTCGTGCTGCCCGCTTTCGTCGAAGCGCAGCCGCGCTGGCTGCTGCTCGCGCTTTCACTGGGCCTCCGAATCGTGGCGAGCGCCGCGTGCGGTCTGGGAGATCTGCCGGACACCGTCACGATCGCCGCCGGCGACGTCGACGCGCTATGCGCCGCGGTCATGGACCAGTTGACTTCGAAGACGCTTTGATGCGCGCTGGTGCGTAAGCTCGCGGGGGAAGGCGACCGCGGCGAACGGGTCGCGGTTGGTGACGAGGGCGCTTCGACAAGCTCAGCGTGACACAGTGCGTGAGGGCGGGTCGACTTCGCTGAGGACGGTGGCGAAGGTTTTGGCGAAGGTGTGGGCGTCGCCGGGCCAGCGGGCGGAGACGTAGGAGCCGTCGCGCACGACGAAGGCGGGTCGCGCGTCCGCTGCGGAGTCACGTGCGGTGCCGTCGATCTTGCGGTCGTAGTCGGGCGCTCCCGGTTGCGGTTCGC
>JAQBPL010000385.1 GCA_028287545.1 Vulcanimicrobiota bacterium
GCGTCCATCATGACGTCGCGGGCGGTTTGGTTTTTCGGGAAGGCGATGACGTCGCGGATCGACGTTTCGCCGCAGGCGAGCATCACGAGGCGGTCGATGCCGAGCGCCATGCCGCCGTGCGGCGGCGCGCCGTAGCGCAGCGCTTCCATGAAGAAGCCGAAGCGGTCTTCGATCTGCTCGTCGCTCAGGCCGAGCCGTTTGAAGACGCGGTGCTGGAACTCTACGGTGTGGTTGCGGATCGAGCCGCTGCCGAGCTCGTAACCGTTGAGCACGAGGTCGTAGTGGCGCGCGGTGATCGCCAGCGGATCGCTGTCGAAGAGCGCTTCCTGGCCGGGTTCGGGTGAGGTGAACGGATGGTGCGAGAAGGTGATCTCGCCGGTCTCGGGATCCTTTTCGAACAGCGGAAACCCGCTGACCCAGCAGAACGCGAACGCGCCGGCCGGCCGCAGCCCGAGCCGGTCGCCGACTTCGAGCCGCAGCCGTCCCGCGACGTCCGATGCGGTCGCGCGCGCGTCGCCGACGAAGAGCAGCGCGTCGCCGTCCACCGCGCCGGTGCGCTCGCGCAGCCGCGCGGCGAGCGCGTCGTCGACGAACCGCGCGATCGAACCCTTCACGCCGTCGGGGGCAAACGAGACGTACGCCAGGCCTTTCGCCCCGAACCCTTTGGCGAGCTCGGTGAGCGCGTCGAAATCCCGGCGCGAGAGCGCCGCGCCGCCCGGGTAGCGCACCGCGGCGATGCGGTTCGCGTCGCTCTCGGCGAGTCCGGCGAAGAGCCCGAATTCGCCGCCTCGGAAGAGGTCGACGACGTCGGTCAGCTTGAGATCGAAGCGCAGGTCCGGCTTGTCGGAGCCGTAATCGCGGATTGCTTCGGCGTACGTCAGGCGCGGCAGCGGCCGCGGGATCGCGACGTCGAGGACGCGTTCCCACACCGCGCGCACGCTGCCTTCCATCATCTCCATCACATCGTTCTGCGAGACGAACGTCATCTCGACGTCGACCTGCGTGAACTCGGGCTGACGGTCGGCGCGCGGGTCTTCGTCGCGGAAGCAGCGCGCGATCTGCATGTAGCGGCCGAGGCCGCCGATCATCAGGATCTGCTTGAGGATCTGCGGCGACTGCGGCAGCGCGTAGAACGTGCCGCGGTGCACGCGTGAGGGCACCAGGTAGTCGCGCGCGCCCTCGGGCGTCGACTTGATCAGCGTCGGCGTCTCGATCTCGAGGAAGTCGTGCTCGTCGAAGTAGTCGCGAATCGCCTTGACGATCTTGTGGCGCAGCGTCAGGTTGCGCTGCATTCGCGGCCGGCGCAAGTCGAGATAGCGGTACCGCAGCCGTACGTTCTCGTCGGGCTCTTCTTCCGAGGCGATGACGAACGGCGGCGTCTCGGAGCGGTTGAGGACTTCGAGTTCCGCCGCGGGCAGCTCGACTTCGCCGGTCGGCAGCTTCGCATTCTCGGTGCCCGCCGGTCGGCGGTGCACGGTGCCGCGCACGCGCACGACGTCTTCGCTGCGCAGGGTTTCCGCCAGCGCGAAGACCGCGGCCTTCGACGGATCGAACGTCACCTGGGTGAGTCCGGTGCGGTCGCGCACGTCGATGAAGATCAAGCCGCCGTGATCGCGCCGGCGGTGAACCCACCCGTCGAGTTCGACGGCGCGGCCGACGTCGGCCGCGGTCAGCGCCCCGCAGGGAAGACGTTCGAACGAGTTATCCACGCAGGGCAGCCTTGACTCCGGTCAGGTAGTGATACTGGTACGAGAGCGTGCGCGCGAACCCGGGCTTGTGCGCGCCGCCCTCGATCCATGATTTGAGCGCCGGGACGCCGTCGACGACGCCGTGCAGCGCGAGCGAGAGCGGCGTCATCCCGAGCCGCAGCTGCACGTCGAAGGCGCGGTGCTTGCGGTAGAACCGCACGGTCGAGCGGCCGGCGAGCTCGTATTTCTGCTGCTGCTCTTCCCACGGCACCGGGTGCCAGTGGTAGTCGACCGCATTCGGTTCGTATACGATTGGAACGCCGGCGCGCTGCAGGCGATACCCGAGCTCCAGATCCTCGTGACCGTACCCGGTGAAATCTTCGTCGAACCGGCCGACGCGGTCGAGCTCCGCTTTGGGCGCCGACGCGTTGCCGGTGAGGAAGTACAGCCAAGACAGCCGCTTCGGTTTCTCGCCGTGCAGCGGCTCGCGCTTCGCGCGATCGGCGCGCTTGGTGAGATAGTCCTCGAACGAGCTGACCTGCACTTCCATGCCGACGACCGCTCGGGTACCGGGCCGGACGTGATGCGCGAGGTGACGCGAGAGCAGGTCCGGCGACGCGATGATGTCGGCGTCGGTGAACATGACGAGGGGCGCTTGCGCCGCTTCGATCCCCGCGTTGCGGGCCGAGGCGCGGCCGGTGTACGGCCCCGGCAGATGGCGCACGAACGGATGCTCGCGCGCGACGCCGGCGAGGTATTCCGCGGTGCCGTCCGTCGAGTTCGAGTCGGCGACGACGACCTCGAAGTCACCGCGCGGCAAATCCTGCGCGACGAGCGAGGGGACGACGTGGCGCAGCGTGTCGAGGCGATTGTACGTCGGGACGACGACGGAAATTTTTGGTGTCATAATAAGAGGTTTGCGACGGCGGCGACGATCTCGGCGCGGGATGCGCGCAGCGAGGGGTCCGACTCGTCCGGCGGTTTGCGAAGGATCGCGTTCGGCACGCGATACGGCGACCATTCCTGAGAGGCCAGCCGAAACCATCGGTGCTCGAAGAGGACGACGGTCGGGGCGCGCACGGCGCTTGCGACATGGGTCGCACCGGTATCGATGGTCACGACGCAGGCGGCGCGTTCGAAGATCGCTGCCCACACGTGGAATTCCAAGTCGCCCAGCACGGCGTCGGCGACGCCCGCCCGCCGGACGTCCTCGCCCAGCTCGCGCGCGTCCTCGCCGAAGGTCGCGACGAGCGGTCGCCCCAGCGCCCGCAGTTCGGCGATCAAGGTCAGGGTGCTGGCGGTCGTCGAGCCCCCTTCAGTCCAGCGCTTTCCAAGCTGAACCACGATCGGCCGCTCGGGCAATCCGGCGACTGCCGCGCGGTCGGCGTCCGAGACGGGAAGGACGAGATCGCGCACCAGTGTGCCGGCACCGGCGGCGGCGGCGACCGCCAGGACCTGCTCGACTTCGTGGGCGATCGCCATGCTCGGGTTCCGCTCGGCGGTGGTCGGATCGGCCTGGCTGATCACGAGGTCGGTCAGCATCGTGCGCAGCATCAGGCGCGCCGCGTAGCGCCTCGCATAGGTGTATCCGACCCGCTTCGGCGCGCGGGTTGCGGCGATGATGCGGTGGTCGACGTCGCGCGGCGCGAGCGCGATCGCCAGATCGACGTCGCGGAACCGCGCACCGAACACCGCCGGCTTGATTTGCGCCGGCAGCAGCGCGAGCGCGTCGACGTCGGGCGAGCGGTCGACGACGACCGAGTTGTACCGGCTGCACGCGAGCGTGATGTGCGCGTCGGGGAACGAACGCCGCACCGACGCTATCGCGGGCGTCGACAAGATGAGATCGCCGACCCGGTCGGTGCGCGAGAGCAGGATCTTCATCGAACGCCGCTACGCGCGCTTTGTTTTAGCGAGCTCGTCGTAGTAGGCGGCAGCGGCGAGCAGCCGCGCGGCAGCCAATTTCGACGCCGAGAGTTTGCGCTCGCCCGACGCATCGCCGAGGGCCCGCTCCAGCCGCGGCACCAGACCGCTGCGCTGCAGCGCGCCGGCGAGCAGGCGCTGCGGCGGCGTGTCCCCGATCGCGAGCGCCACCCGCCAGCCCGGATGCAGCTGCTCGAGGCGCACCGCCGTGCGGGCCTGCGCGCGAACCTGGCGCAGCATCCCCGCGACGTTCGTGCCCTTCGGGCGCGGCTTGTAGTGGAACGCCACGGCGAGTTTGTTGAACGCGGCTTTCGTGCCGAGCGCGCGCAGCCGCAGACCGAGTTCGATGTCTTCCCAACCGTACTCGCTGAACGACTCGTCGAAGCGGCCGCCGGCCGCGTCGAGCCGGGCGCGGCGCACCGACACGTTCGACGTCCAGAACCAGTTCGCGCTGTAGTTCTTCGGCGTCCACACCGGGACGGGAAGCGCGTCGAACGACTCCGTGTTGATCACGGCGCCGCGCACGACGACGTCGCCGTGCCGCGCGTCGCTGCGCAGATGCTCGGCGACGAAGACCGGCGTCGGCAGCACGTCGTCGTCGATGAACGCGATGCGCTCGCCGGTCGACAGCGCGATCCCGGCGTTGCGCGCCCGGGCGAGGCCGGCGTTCGCCTGATCGATGACGGTGAAGCGGCACGTCGCGATGCGCCGCGCGCGTTCGATCACCGCCGGAGTGTCGTCCTGCGACCCGTCGTTGACCAGCACGACCTCATACTGGTCGGCCGCCGCCGTCTGATCGAAGCATGCTTCGAGGACGCGGCCGAGCAAGTGCGCGCGATTGTAGGTGCAGAGCTGAATGGTGAACTTCATAGTGGGTTCAGAACCTCGCCGTCGATGCCGGCGGCTGGTCGGCCGCAAATGCGCGCGCGACGGAAGCGAGTGCGGACGCCGGCTCGACGCTCGCCAGTCGGTGGCGCACCACATCGCGCAGCGCCAGCGAGCCGACGAGGACGGACGACAGGTCGGCGATTCCGATGCGCAGCGTCGCGTCGGGCGCAGCATCGTCGTCACGCTGGGGCGCGCCGTTCGGTAAGAACCGAAACGTCATCGCTTGCGCGGTCGGTGCGTAGAATGCATCGCTCACGTCCACGCGCAGGACCAACGGTCGCTCGGCCGCCCCGAGGTGGGCGAACGCGCGCTCGAAGTCGAGGACGCGATACATCATTCCGAGCGCCGTCTCGGCGACGCGGTGTGCCGCCGGCGGCGCGATGACGCGATCGGAACCGTCGCGCGGATCGTCGGCTGCGAGGTACATGACGGGGTCCTGCGTTTCGATGAAAATTTCGGCAAACTGATCCTGCTGCGCGCGGAGGTAGCCGAGCAGCGCGGCGAGATGCACCGGCTCCTCGTACATGAGGTCGCGCACGACGAGGCGGTTGCGGTTCTGCGTCTCCGGCGAGCCGCGTTTTACGGCGGTGAGCATGAGCCCGCGCAGGGTGCCCCCTTCCTCGACGCCGACGAACCGTATCGGATCGCCGAGTGCCTGCCGCAGCGCCCACGGCTGGCGCGCGATGGCGCCGTTGGTCGTCCGGCGCACCCGCTCGGTGCACGCGACGATCGCGTCGAAATCTCCCTCGTCGAGCAGGCGCACCGTGCCGCGGGCCCCGTGGCTGCGCAACGCTGCGGGGCGAAAACCGTATCGCTGAACCGGCGTACCGTAGCCGAAACCGAGCGCACGATAGAAGTCCGGCCGGAACGGGTGGAGGATGGCGAACGGCGCCTCACGCTCGCGGTAGAAGTCGAGATACCACGCGATCAGCGCCCGGGCGATCCCCTGGCGTTTGTGCGCGAGGGAAACCGCGACCGCACCGACCCCGCCGGTCAAAGCATCGATCCCGCGCACGTTCATTGTGTAGTCGTAGAGGCGCATCACGCCGAGGACCGCGCCACCGCGCTCGGCGACGACGTAACGCGTCCCAGGACGTTCGAGCGTCGCGCGCATCCGCTCGGTGTAACCGGCGAGCGCGTCGGCGGAAGCGATCTCCAGCACCGGGTACGCGTCCGCGTACACGCGCGCCATCGCAGGCACCGCCGCATCGTCCGTCTCGACAATGCGGATCGTCGGCGCGATCAATACAGCCTCGTGCCGTCCGGGACGGCGAACTGCGGGCGCACCAGCACGACCGCGCCGTCCGCATCGTCCATGCCGAGTACGAGAACCTCGCTCTGCACGCCGGCGATGCGCTTGGGCGGGAAGTTCACGACCGCGCACACTTGCGTGCCGATCAGCTCGCCCGGGACGTACCGGCGCGTGATCTGCACGGAGGAACGCCGTTCGCCGAGTTCCGGGCCGAAGTCGATGCGCAGCACGTACGCCGGCTTGCGCGCGCCGGCAAGCGGTTCGGCGGCGCGAACGGTCCCCGCGCGCACGTCGATCCGCGCGAAATCGTCGTATTCGATCACGATTGCGTCGTTCGACGCGCGGCGGACGACCCATCGGCAGCCGGCACGAGCAGCCCGTCGAGCGCGGCGAGGACTCGCTCGACGTCGAGCGCGCGCACGCAGGCGAAATCGGGACACGTCTCCTTGCGATGCTGCGGCGGGCAGGCGTACGTCGGACGCACGACGGCGACGCGGCGCCCGCGCGGCGCCCAGCGATCGGGTTCGTCCGACTGCAGCGCGAAGATGCCCACGGTCGGTGCGCCCACCGCCGCCGCGACGTGCATGGGACCGGAATCCATCGCGAGCACCGCACGCGCGCGCGCGGCGAGCGCGGCGAAGACGCCGATCGTGGTCGCGCCGGCGATCGGAATCGTGCGGCGGCCCGCGCCTTCGGCGATCGCCTCGGCGATCGCGCGATCGTCCGGCGCGCCGGTGACCAGCACCGGCATCGCGTCGCGCTCGTTCAGCCGCCGCGCGAGGACGGCGAACGCCTCCGTCGGCCAGCGCGCGTGGTGCGCCGACAACCCGCGCGTCGGATGCAGCAGGTAGAATTCGCCGGCGACGTCGTGCACGCGCAGGAGCGTCTGGGCGCTGGTTTCGTCGTCCGGGTGCAGCGCGAATTCGGGCACGGGATCGGCGAGATCGCACCCGATCGCCCGCGCGTAGTCGAGCAATATCTCCGTCCAGTGCGTCGTGCGATCGCCGAGTTCGCTGCGAATCACGACCCGGTTCGAGAACAGCGGCGAGTACAGCCGCCGCGCTTGCCCGACCCGCACGGGGATACGGGCGGCGAACGGCAAGAGCGCAGTGCGCAGCGTCGCCCACGTCACGATCGCCGCGTCGTAGCGCGCTGACAGCCTCTGCCCCAGCGGAATCACGCGCTCGAGGGCCGGGATGTGGCCTGCGAGCTGCGCGTGCGCCGGCAGCACGACCGCGTCGACGGCGGCATATCGCGCCCGCAATGCCCGAGCGACGACGCCCGCCAGGAGCGTGTCGCCGATCCCCCCTCCGGCCGCGACGAGCAGCGCGCGATCAGTCGCCATCGAACGCTGCTTCGATGAGCGGCCTTCCCGCACCGCCGGTGACCACCGGTGCTGGGAAAGCCGAATACGGCGCGGCCCACGGCCGCCAGCGCCGCACTTGGGGAGCGAAGTTCCGCTCGGGAAACACGTCGAGAACCCGCACGCCGAGCATTCCGGCGACGTGCGCGGCGCCCGTATCGACGGTGATCACCGTTGCGGCGCCGTCGATCGCGGCCACCCAGTCGCGGAGCGAGGCGAACCCCTCCGCCGTCACGCCGAGCGCCTTCGAGGCGGCGGCGGCCTCTTCGGGAGCGGCGATCACACGCAGCCCGCGCGGCTCGAGCGCGGCGACGACGCGGCGCAGCACGTCGTCCGGGACGCCGGTCGCGTTCCACTTCGCGCCGGCTTGCAGCAGCACGCCCGCGCGCGGCGGCGCATTCACCGCGGCCAGGACCGTGCGCAGCACCGCGGCATCCGCCGAAGGTTCGCGCGAAGCGACCAGACCGGCGCCGAGCCGGTACAGAATCTCCACTTCGTGCGCGTCGCCGGTTCCGCTGCGTTGTTCGCGCGACACCGCGCGCGTGACGCGGCGGCGCACCCAGAGCGTCTTGAACGGCCGTGCCCAGCCGGTCGTGAACCCGACGCGCTGCGGAATCGGCTGCGCGAGCGCATACGCCTCCGGTTCTTCGCTTGCGATCAGCGCCGCGTCGTAGCGCATCGCCGCGATCTCGTCGCGCGCGCGCGCCGTGCTCGCCGGGGTCGAGCCGTGCGCCGGCCACGGGATGCGCTCGAGGACGTGTTCCGCGCAGATCGCGTGCGGCGCAAAAAGTCCGGCGTTGCGGGTGGTCAGCGCGACGCCGACCTCGTGCCCCGCAGCGCGCAGCCCGGCGACGAGCGGGACGCAGACGGCGGCGTCACCGACCCCGTCGAGGCGCACGAGCAGGACGCGCACGATCAGGTTTTGCGGCGCAGCTGCCGGTCGAGCTCTTCGGTGTAGACGCTGTCGAGCAAGAGGCGGCGAGCGAACGCGGCGACCGGCGGCGGTACGCGCGTGCTCGCCGCGAGGCCGGCGAGGAACGGCTGCGCCGCGCGCGGCGCGAGCACGCGCGCGCGCACCAGGTTGAGCGCATACGCGCCGGTGGCGAGCTTGACGCGCGCAGTCGGCATCTTGCGCACGAACTGCGCCCCCATGCGCGCCTTTTCGATCGCCTTGTTCAGCGCGTCGTCGAGCGACTCCGGCGTCGGCGGCTTCACGTGCCAGAGGTACGCATCCCACGCGAAGCCGCGGCGCAGGCCATGCGCCCGCAAGCGCGCACCGAGCTCAGTGTCTTCCCAGCCGTACAGATCGAAGTTCTCGTCGAACGCGCCGACGGCTTGCAGCGGTGCGCGCGGCACCGACACGTTGCACGTCACGAAGAACGCGCGCGAGAAATTCGCCGCGCTCGGCTCCGGCCGATCCTGGGGCGCGGCGATGTTGAGGATGGGCCCGGAGACCGCGAGCGGTGCGTCGGCCTGGGCGTGCGCCTTCGCGTGCGCAGCGAGAAAGTGCGGCGGCGTCACGACGTCGTCGTCGACGAAGAGCACGACCTCGCCGGTCGCGCGCGCAATCCCGGCGTTGCGCGCCTTACCGCGATTCGGTTCCGCGACGAACGCGTACTCGGCCCCGTGCTTGCGCACGACCTCCGGCGTCGCGTCGTTCGAACCGTTGTCGACCACGATGATCTCGAACGGCGGCGCATCAGCCTGCGCGCGCAGCGAACCGAGCGCATCGTCCAGCAGAGCAGCCCGATCTTTAGTCGCAATCACGACGCTAAGGGTCACGGTGTAGGCTTTTCGAGGAGAGCTGCGGCCATCCGCTCGGCGGCGCCGACGTGGTGTGCGTAGAGCGCGCGCAGCTCCGTCCCGGTCGCACGGCACCACGCCTCGTCGGCATAGCGTTCGGCAGCGACGTGGGCGACCTGGGAGGGGAGCAAGGTTCCGGCGATCTCGGGGTCGATCGTGCGGCCCGCGTCGATGTTCGGCTGCGCGAAGTGCTCGAAGCGGCCGGCGAACGCGAGAACCGCGGCGCGTTTGAGCGGGCGTCCGATCAGCGGAAGTTTCCCGACGTATTGGAGCGGCCCGCCGATCACCACGAGTTCCGGCGCGTTGAACGGCACGCAGACCAGCGCCGGGATCCCGAGCGCGGCGAGCTCGATCACCTTCGTGCCGGGGATGGTGACGGCCAAACGTGCGCGCGAGGCCGCGCCCATCGCCGAACGCAGCAGCGGAAAGCGCGCTCCCTCCGCGACGATCTCGCCGTCGTGCAGCTCGGCGGGCGCGCCGTAGGCGAGCGCGAGTTCGCCGCCCTTCGCCAGCGCCGCGCGCAGCACGTCGTCCGGGACGAACGGCGAGCCCGCGAACGCGATCGGGACGTCCGGCAGCATCCGGCGCAGGTTCAGCGCGATCCGCACGAAGAGCGGAAAGGCGTTGCCGACCTCCTGCTTGCGCGAACCGGGAAAGAGCACGATCCCGTCGCGCGCCGCGTCGCTGGGCGGATCGCGGTACGCACCGGATGCCTCACCGAGCGCGCCGTCGATCGCCAAGTTCCCGACGACCGCGATGCGCTCGCGCGGGACGCCCCAGCCGATGAGCTGCGCGACGTTCGCTTCGTCGACGGCAAAGACGCGCTCGAACGTTCGCGCGTAGTTCTTGCGCGAGAATTTGTACGACGTCGCGACGCCGCCCAGCCGCCGGTGAACGCGCACGGCGTGCGAAAGATCGCCGCCCAGATACTGCACGCGATCGACCTGCGCCGGCAGTCCGTCGACCGGACGGCCGAACGCCAGCCGCACGTAGTCGGCCGGCGGGTAGGCGCGCACGGACGGAAAGAGTCCAGTGATGTACGCGGCTTCGCGTCCGGTCGCGAAATCGTCCGGCACGCCGAGCACGTGAATCTCGGCCGACGGATCGCGCGCGAGCACGGCCGCGATCAGCGGCCGGACCCACCCGGCAAACTCGCCGGGCCCGTTGGCGGTGAGCGCCAAGCGCATTATGCGCGCGTGCGGATCGCCGCGACGAGGTCGGTAGTGCTCCGACCCGATTGGTGCGGAGCGAGGACGATGCGGCCGCCGTGCTTCTCGACGACGTAACGTTCGGGCAGCTCTTCGAGACGATACTGCGCGCTCTTGACGTGCACGTCGGGACGGAGACGATCGAGCGCGACCTCCGGCGTGCGTTCGGCGAAACCCGCGACTGCATCGACGCTGCGCAGCGCCGCGACGACGTGCGCGCGATCGGCGAACGGCACGATCGGACGCTCGGGGCCCTTGAGCGCGCGCACGGTGTCGTCTTCGTTGAGCAGCACGATCAGCGCGTCGCCCTGCGCGCGCGCCCAGGCGAGATATCCGACGTGGCCGGCGTGCAGAAGATCGAAGACGCCGTTGGTCGAGACGACGCGGCGGCCCGCCGCGCGCTGCTCCTCGCGCCACGAGACGGCGGCATCGAGATCGAAAACGCGACCGGCGAGATCGTCAGGCGCCACCGGCGTCTCCCATCAAGGCGACGATCTCGGCCGGCGTCGCGGTCGCGGTGCCGAGCTTCTCGACGACCGCCCCCGCGGCGAAATTGGCGAGCTGGGTCGCCGTCTCGGCGGGGATCTTCGCGGCAAGCGCGAGCGTCAGCACGGCGACGACGGTGTCGCCCGCGCCCGAGACGTCGTAGACGGTGCGCGCGACGGCCGGAACGTCGAAGCGTGCGGTGTCCTCGCCGAAGAGCGACATCCCGTGTTCGCCGCGCGTGATGAGCACGTAGCGGCAATCGAGCATGCGGAGCAGCGCGCGGCCGGCGCGTTCGAGCGAGTCGTCGTCGACGATCGCAATCCCGCTCGCGCGCGCAGCCTCGCCGACGTTGGGGCCGATGCACGTCACGCCGGCGAACATCGGGAGGTTTTGCGGCTTCGGATCGGCGACGACGACCGGTGCGCCGAGCGCCGCCTCGACCAGGTCGCGATGCAGCAGCCCTTTGGCATAGTCGCTCAACACGACGGCGTCGGCGTCGCGCGCCGCTGCGCGCACGCGATCGACGACGCGCGCGCGGTCGGTCTCACTCAGCGCCGCGGTCGACTCCCAGTCGGCCCGCACGACTTGCTGGCTGTGCGCGACGATGCGCGTCTTGCGGGTCGTCGGGCGGTCGGCGAGCGTCACGACGCCCGTCGTCTCGACCTCGATTTGGGCGAACATCTCGCGCAGCCGTGCGCCCTCGACGTCGTCGCCGACGCCGCCGACGAACGCCACGCGCGCGCCGAGCGCGCGCAGGTTGTTCGCCACGTTGCACGCGCCGCCCAGCGTGAACGTATGCTCGCGCACCGCGACGACCGGCACCGGCGCCTCCGGCGAGATCCGCGTGACGTCGCCCCAGATCCACTCGTCGATCATCGCGTCGCCGACGACGACGATCCGCCGCCCGGCCATCCGCCCCAACAACTCCGTCGCCCGCGAAACCGCAATCATCTCAGCCACGAGCTATGTCACCCTGAGCTTGTCGAAGGGCGGGTCGCGCGACGATCCACTCCGCCGCGTCGAGCAGCGTCGCCGCACGATAATCGGGATCGGGACCGGCATACCGCTGGGGACCCGGGACGAGCACGCCGGGAATCCCGACCGCGTGCGCCAGCGCGATATCGCTGCCGCGGTCGCCGACCATCGCGCCGCCCGCGACCACCAGACCGTGCTCGCTCGCCGCGCGCCGGATCATCCCCGGCTCCGGCTTGCGGCATTCGCAACCGGCGTCGTAATGCGAGCACCAGTACCAGGCGTCGATCGCGACGCCGTCGCCGGCCAACTGCCGCGCGATCTCAGCGTTCACCGCGCGCACCGCGTCGTCGTCGAAATATCCGCGCGCAACGCCCGACTGATTCGACACGACGACCGTCGCGAAACCGCTGCGCGCCAGCAGCCGGAGCGCCTCGACGACCGTCGGCAAGATCTCGACGCCGGCAGGATCGCCGAGAAACCCCTTGTCCTCGATGATCGTCCCGTCGCGGTCCAGGAACGCCGCGGGACGCCTCACCACGCCGGCCGCGCTGTCATGGCAAGCGTCACGCGAAGAGCAGCTCCTGCTCGACCAGATCGCAGATGATGTGGCCCATCGCGATGTGCACTTCTTGCACGATCGCGCTGTAGCCGTCCGGTCCGATCAGGACCAGATCGGCGATCTCCGCGACGGGTCCGCCGCCGTTGCCGGTGAAGGCGACCGT
>JAQBPL010000404.1 GCA_028287545.1 Vulcanimicrobiota bacterium
ATTCGTCGGATCGCCGGTACCCGGGCAGCAGACGCGATACCGGTACATGAATTCCTCGGAGATCTCGAGCTGCTTGGACGCCGCGTACGAGATACCGGTGTCATATTCCAGATCGTCCGAGAGACCGCCGTAACTCGGCTTGCGGTTCTTGAACTGCCGGCCGCCGAGATCGACGTGGTTGTCGCGCCTCAGGAAGAGCCGCAGGCCCGGCTTCAGGTTGACGTCGAGCTGGCCGTTGAAGAAGATCTGATTGTCGGTGAGCGTCCCCGGCGGAGCCAGCTGGTCCCCACCGATACCGTAGCTCTTGAACGGCGTGATCGTCAGATCGACGCGGGTCTGTCGCCGGGTGGTCACCCGTGGACTTGGGGACGGCGGCGCCAGCGGCGCTGCCGCCACCGCGGCGGGCGGGGCGTCCGGCGGCGCAACGGCGGGCGATTCCTGCGCGAACGCCGGCGACGCGCCGGCCAGCAGTGCGATGCACCATCCGAGAGCGCAGAGAACCGGCCTACGTACCAAATCCATAACCGCGACCTTCCTTGAACGACCCGCGTGGGGAGATCCATTGATTATAATGAATAGGCTTGTTGCCCCGCGCGGAAGTAATTCCTTCCGGGCCCGGCAAGATTCACTGCAATGAATATCCGCAAGGGTGCCGGGTGCCGGCCCATCGCGGACGAATGAGGAGAACCGTGGAGCCCAAAGTCACCGTCCCGGCACTGCACCAGATGAAGCGCGACGGCCGGAAAATCGTCGGCGTCGTCGCGTGGGACTACCAGATCGCGCAGATCGCCGACCGCGCGGGCGTCGACATCATCTCGGTCGGCGATACGGTCGGGATCAATCTGTGGGGCCACAGCACGCCGCTCGAGGTCACCATGGATCAGATGATCGTCGTCGCCGCGGCGGTACGGCGCGGGACGCGGCGCGCGCTGGTCAGCGTCGACTTCCCCTTCGGTCCGCTGCAGGAAGGCACGGACGTGGCGGTGCGCGCCGCGATTCGCCTGGTGAAAGAGGCCGGCGCCGACATCATCAAGCTCGACGGCGCGGCCGATTATCCGGAGGCCGTGCGCGCGATCGCGCGCGCGGGGATCCCCGTCTTCGCCCAGTTCGGGATCACCCCGCAAACCGCGCTGCAGTACGGCGTGGAGTACGCCGCGATGGCGAAGAGTGGCGGCGCGCACGTTCCGCCCGAGATGGCCGGCCGGCTGATCGCGGAGGCGAAGCTGCTCGAAGACGCCGGCGCCTCGCTGCTCGACTTCACCAACTCGGGTCCGATCGTCGGCCCGCAGGTGACGGCCGCCGTGTCGATCCCCGTGATCGGCGGCTTCGGCGGCGGACCGTGGCTCGACGGCCGCATGCGCATGGCGCACGCCGCGATCGGCTACGCGGCCAGCGCCCTCGATGCCGTGACGGAGAACTACGCGAACGTCGCGCGCATCACGCTCGACGCGCTCTCCGCGTACACCGACGACGTCCGCGCGGCGCGCCAGATCAAAGGCGCGCCGCCCGCCGCTCAAATTTTGAACGCTTCGAGCGTTTCGGGTGCGAACAGCTCGCGCACGGTGAGCTGACCCGGCGAAAGCCCTTGGCGGTGGTGATAGCGCGTGAACGTCGTGAGCACCGCATCGTTGGCGGCAACGCCGTACGGCCACCAAGCATCGCCCATCAGCGCGCGCGTCGCTTCCGCTTCGGCTGCCGACCACGGCAGCATCGATTTGAGCGCGGCAGTCTGGGCGTAGTCGGCGTACGCGTAGCGCTGCGCCGCGACGAACGCTTTGAAAAGCGCCATCGCGATCCAGTGGTCGCGCTCGTACACCTCGCGACGGATGACGACGACGTGCATGATCGGGAAGATCCGCGTCTTCCCGTAGTACGCCTTCTCAGCGGCGACGTAGTCGGGGAACAACCGCCGCACGCCGGGCGCCGTCGCGGTCGACGGCGTGCGCGGACCGTGGAACGCGTCGATCTCTCCGTTGGCGAGCATCGCGGCGAGCGTCTGCGTCGGACCGATCGGCTCGACGCGAATTTCGGGCGGCAGGTCGAGGGCCAGCTTCTCCGCACGCCCCGGCTCTTCTTCGCCGCCGGTGACGTACGTTACGCTCTCCGGCGCAACGCCGTATTCGTCGTCGAGGATTCCGCGGATCCACACGTTCGCCGTGAGCTGGTATTCCGGGCAGCCGAACCGCTTGCCGCGCAGATCCGCCGGCTCCCGGATCCCGCTGCGCTCGCTCACCCAGATGTTGGCGTGGCGAAACATCCGCGACGGGAAGACCGGGATCGCGACGAACGGATCGCCCTTGCTCTTCGAGACGCAATAGGATGAGAACGACATCTCCGAGACGTCGAACTCCCGATAGCGCGCCTGGCGGAAAAACGTCTCTTCGACTTCCAGCGGCTGATAGACGAGGTCGATTCCGTCGACTTGGACACGCCCGTCCATCAGCGCGCGCGTGCGATCGTAATCCCAGCACGCAAGGCTCAGCCGCAACTTCGTCGCCACCAGACCGTCATTTCCGGCGCCCGGGGGCGGTACCTTTTTCATTCGCTATATCGGTTATAGCGATTGCTCGATCGACGTCGATGTCGGTTAGACGCTCACCCAACCGGAGCCGATGGCGACGGCGACTGCT
Organism: Vulcanimicrobiota bacterium; assembly: GCA_028287545.1. The sequence continues at coordinate 2,631 of JAQBPL010000404.1, forward strand.
TCGCGGCGGCCGCTGCATTGGAGTTTGCGGCAGATCGAGCGGATGTGGGTGTCGACGGTCTGCGGGCTGCGGCCGGTGCGCGCGGCGACGTCCTTGCTGCTCGCGCCCTTCGCGAGCAGCTGCAGAATCTCGCGTTCCGACGGCGTGAGCCGTGCGTATCCCGCACCGGCATCGCTCGCCGGCGGCAGTGCGGCGAGCAGTCGCGCGATGCCGCCGAAATGCTCGGCGCGCAAACGCTCGAGCGCGCCGGCGAGGGTGTTCGCTTCGGCTTGGCCGAGGCTGACCCGGACCATCGCGCGCACGGCGTTCGCAAGCGCGCGCAGGCGGCGCATCGCCGGCGCGAGCATCCGCTCCGCGTCGCCGGCATGACGGTGGGCCGCCGTCGCACGGCCGCGCACGAGCTCGGCGAGCGCGATGAACAGGTGCGAGCGCGCGACGCGCCGTGAGGGTGCGGCCGCGCGCTCGAGCGCGTCGCGTGCTTCGCGCAGCGCCGCCTCTCCTTCGTCGTGCAGGCCGGCGGCGCACGCGTATAGCGCGATCTCGGAGGCGCGCAGCGCGCGCCGTTCGTCGCCGTCCTGATGCGCCGCCGAACCGGCCAGCAGCTCGTAGGCCTGCACGAACGCGCCGTCCCACGCGGCGCGCAGCGCCTGCGCCGGGAGCAGCGTCTCGTTGCGCAGCAGCGATACGGCGCCGCGTCCGTCATCGAGTTCGCGGTCGAGCCGTTCGAGCGCCGCGTCGTCGCCGCGCTCGACTTCGAGCTCGTAGGACGCGATGAGCCCGTAGAGCCGCGCTTGCCGGCTGGCCGCTTTGCGCGCGCAGTCCAGCAGTTTGTCCAAGATCCCGAGCGTCGCGATCGGATCGTCGGAGGCTTCGTACCCGACCGAGTACAGCACGCTGTACGCGCGCGCGGCGACTTCGAAGAGATTGCGCCGCAGCGCGATCTCGATCGCCAGCGTCGCGTAACTCCGCGCGCGTTCGGCCGGTCCGGCGAACGAATAGACGTACGCCGCCTGCTGGTACACGCGCGCGGCCAGATCGTCGGGCAGCGGTTCGAGCAGGTCGATCGCGCGTTGCGTCATGAGCAGTGCATCGCTGCGGCGGCCGGCCCGCAAGTATGCCGTCGCGAGCGTGCCGAGGATCGGCACCCGCAGGGCGAGCGGCGCACCGCCTTCGGCCGCGTACGGTTCGAGCAGCGCGATCGGATCGCGTTCGTGGCGCACGAGCTCGATCGCGTAGCGGTGGACCAGCGTGATCCGCAGTTCCGCATCGTCCGCGCGCTCGATCGCCGCCAGAAAGCCGGCTTCCGCGACGTCGAAGTTGCCGCGGCTCGCCTCCAGCATCGCGCGCAAGCCGAGCGCGGCGGCGCGGTCCCGCCGGACGGCGTCCGGGATGACGTCGAGCGCCGCGCCGAGCGCTTCGCCCGCTCCGCGTTCGAAGAGCACGAAGCCGTCGCGTTCGACGACGCGCAGCACGTCCGAGACGCTGCCGGCGCGCACGAACAGTGCGAGCGCCCGCGCGGCTTCGCCGCGTCCTTCGAGCAGCGCACCGGCGCGCACGAGCGTGTCGAACCACTCGGCGGCGCCGCCGCGGCGCAGTTCGTGCTCGAGGAAGTCGCGGAAGAGATCGTGGTAGCGGTATTCGTCGGATCCCGTCGCGGTGAGGAACGTCGCGCGCCGCCGCAATTGCGCGAGCATCTCGCCCGAGCCGCCGTACGCCTCGGCGAGCGCGGCATCGAACACGGTGAACACGCACGTGCCGAGCAGAAAGCGCTGTTCGGCCCGGCTCAGTTCGGCGAAGACCTGCTCGGCGAGATACCGGTACACCATCTCGCGCGTTCCGCTCGCCGCGCTGCGCAGGTCGGCCGCATGGAGGCGCATGCGCAGCGCGATGCCGAGCGCGATGGGCCACCCGCCGGTGAGCTCGCGCAGCGTCTCGACCTCGTGCGGATCGGCCGCCGCCTGCGCTTCGTCGGCCGCCGCGAGCGCTTCGTCGACGGTGAAGCGGAGTTCGTCTTCGCCGAGCGGGACGTCCATGCGGCCGTAGCCGATCCACGACGCGACCGGCAGCCCCTCATCCGACCGGGTCGCGACGATCCAGGTGATGCGTCCGCTCGTTCGTTCGATCAGCGCTGCCAGCAGCGCGACTGAGTCGGGGTCGACCGCGGCGTTGTGGAGGTCGTCGATCACGATGGTGCAGACGGTCCGGCGAAGGTGTTCGGCCAACCAGTCGGCCAGCTCGCGCACAGGGTCAAGCGAGGCCATCACGCGCAGCTGCGCCGCGGGGTAGGCGGCCAGAGCGCCGGGGACCAGGGGTTCGAGCGCCTCGCACAGCCCCCGCACGAAGGCCAGCAGGGTCGCGTCGTCACGCCGGACGTCGTAGCGCACCGCTTCGAGCCGCGCGGTCTCCATGAAGTCGCGCAACGCCACGCTCTTGCCGAAGCCGGCAGGCGCAACGATCAGCGTGACGGGGAAGCGCGCCGCGCGAGCGAGGCGGTCGTTGATGCGGGCCCGCATCAGCCGCGTGATCACGCGCGCTTGTTCGGGGAGGCGATTGACACACCCGTCGGCTGGGGTAGAAGATTGCTCGAATCGTGATACGACCGTTGCTCGTTCTAACGCTCGTCCTGGCCGCCGGTTGCTCCGGCGGGGGCAGCGGCGTCTTCGGCACAGCAGGCGCCCCCGCGTCCACCGGGGCATTGCGCGTCGCGGCCGATTCGGCCAGCGCCATGCCGGGCGACTCGGCGAGCGCGATGCCCGGCGATTCCGCGAGCGCCATGCCGGGCGATTCGGCGACCGCGATGCCGGGCGCGACGTTCGCTTGCACCCCGGCGCTCCAAACGGGCTCGGCCAGCTGCACCCTGGCGATCAGCGTCAATACCACGCCGGTCGCCGATCCGGGCACGCCGGCGGCACTCATCCCGGGACTTCATCCCGCGGATCTCGCGCAAGCGTACGCGCTGCCGATTGGGAACGCGGGCCGGACCGTCGCGATCGTCGACGCGTACGACGACCCGGCCGCCGAATCGGACCTCGCCGTCTACCGCGCCGCATTCGGCCTGCCGCCGTGCACGACGGCGAACGGCTGTTTCCGCAAGGTCGATCAGCGCGGCGGCGGCGCTTTCCCGCGGCCCGACCCGGCCTGGTCCTCCGAGATCGCGCTGGATCTCGACATGGTGTCCGCCGGCTGCCCCCGCTGCACGATTTTGCTGGTGGAGGCAGACTCAGCGCAGCTCGACGATCTCGGCGCCGGCGTCGATACCGCCGCGTCGCTCGGGGCGGCGGCGATCAGCAACAGTTACTACTCGCCGGAGTGGGCGAACGAGGGCGGCGAGGACGTGCACTACCGCCACCCCGGCGTTGCGATCACGGCCAGTTCCGGCGACCGCGGGAAGCCGTCGTACCCGGCCGTCTCGCCGCTGGTGACGTCGGTCGGCGGAACGTCGCTCACCGCCGCCGGCGAGCAGCCGTGGGCATACGGCGGGCGCGGCTGCAGCGCCTACGTCGCCAAGCCCACCTGGCAGCACGGCGGCACCTGCACGACGCGCTCCGCCGTCGACGTCGCCGCGGTCGCCGATCCCGCGACCGGGGTCGCGATGTTCGACGCGCTGGCCGGCGGCTGGGTCGTCGGGGGCGGCACCAGCATCGGCGCCCCGCTGGTCGCCGCGGCCTACGCCTTGGGCATCCCCGCCCCGCCGGCCTATTCGTACGCCCACCCCGGCGGTTTCCACCCGCTCTCCCCGAGCGGCTACGACAACACGACCGGCCTCGGCTACCCCGCGGGCGTCGCGGGACTCTAACGCCCGCCGGCCGGAGGCGCGGCCGGGCGCGGGGAGTAAGCGCGCACGCGTGTCGATTCCTCAAGGAGCGCGCGGCGGGCCGCTCGACGGCGTGCGCGTTCTCGATCTCTCGTCGGTTGTCGCGGGTCCGTGGGCGACGCACGTGCTGGCCGGATTCGGCGCGGACGTGATCAAGGTCGAGCCGCCGGACGGCGACATCATGCGCTATGCGCCGCCTGCCCGGCACCGCGGCATGGGTGCCGAGTTCGTGCAGATGAACGGCAGCAAACGCAGCGTCACGCTCGACCTCAAACGCGACGCCGACCGCGGCGCGCTGCTCGCCCTGTGCGCGCACGCCGACGTGTTCTTGCACAACGTGCGGCCGGCGGCGATGCGCCGTCTGCGGCTCGACTACGACGATGTCGCGGCGGCAAATCCGGCGATCGTGTACGTCTCGATCGTCGGCTTCGACCAATCGGGGCCGTACGCGGCGCGCCCGGCGTACGACGATCTGATCCAAGGTGCATCAGGGCTCGCGTCGCTGTTCACGGCCGCCGGCGGCGCCGAGCCGACCTACGTTCCGAGTCTGATCGTCGACCGGATCAGCGGGCTCTCGGCGGTGAACGCGATCCTCGCGGCGCTGGTGGAACGCGGGCGCAGCGGGATCGGTCAGGCGCTCGAAGTGCCGATGTTCGAGACGATGGCGGAGCTGGTGCTCGCCGATCACCTCGGCGGACACACGTTCGAACCTCCGGCGGGGCCGTTCGGCTACTCCCGCGTCCTCACGCCGTACCGGCGGCCGTACCGCACCAGCGACGGCTACGTCTGCGTGCTGCTCTACAACGACCGCAACTGGGAACGGTTTTTCACCGTCGCCGGACACCGCGCCGAATACGCCGCCGACCCGAAGCTCTGCGACGATACGACCCGCCGTCAGGACTACGAGTACGCGTACCGTCTCGTCGCGGAGATCCTTGCGACGCGCACCAGTGCCGAATGGCTCGCGCTCTTGGAAGCGAACGACATTCCGGTCATGCCGCTGAACGACGTCGCGAGCCTGATGGACGATCCGCAGCTGACCGCGACGGCGTTCTTCACCACGACGGAACACCCGACCGAAGGGACGGTGCGCACGATGCGCACGCCGACGCGCTGGAGCCGCTCGCCGCAAACGACGGCGGGACCGGCGCCGCGCCTGGGCGAGCACACGGCGGACGTGCTGCGTGAGGCGGGCGTCGACGAAGCGCAGATCGCCGCGATCCTCGCGCGCGACAACGCGCCGCCGGCGCGGAACGCGTGACGGGCGAAGGATCGTGCTCGCCGCGGCGGCGCGGCGGTCCGCTCGAGGGCGTGCGCGTCGTCGATTTCTCGAGCGTCATCGCCGGACCGTGGGCCTCGCACATCCTCGCCGATCAGGGCGCCGACGTCATCAAGATCGAATCGCCGCAAGGCGACATCATCCGGCAAGCGCCGCCGGTGCGCAACGCGGCGATGGGCCCCGTCTTCTTGACGGCGAATCGCAGCAAACGCAGCGTCGTGCTCGATCTCAAGACCGCCGACGGGTGCGCCGCGGCGCTGCGGCTGTGCGCGAGCGCCGACGTCGTGCTCAACAACGTTCGTCCGGCCGCGATGCGGCGGCTCGGACTCGACTACGACGCGATCGCGCGAGTGAAGCCGGACGTCGTCTACGTCTCGCTGGTCGGCTTCGATCAAGCGGGGCCGTATGCGGCGCGTCCGACCTACGACGATCTCATCCAGGGCGCATCGGGGCTCGCATCGCTCTTCACGCAGACCGGGTCGGATGAGCCGCAGTACGTGCCGTGCCAATTGGTCGACCGCATCAGCGGGATCAGTGCGGTAAACGCAATCTTGGCGGCGCTGTTCCAGCGCGAACGCACCGGGCGCGGCGAGGCGATCGACGTGCCGATGTTCGAGACGATGGCCGAGCTCGTGCTCGCCGATCATCTCGGCGGCGAAGCGTTCGTGCCGCCGATCGGGCCGACGGGATATCAGCGGCTGCTCACGCAACATCGCCGTCCGTATCCGACCAGCGACGGCTACGTCTGCGTCTTGTTGGTGACGGAAACCCACTGGGCGCGCTTCTTCGAACTCGGTGGGCACGCCGCGGAGTATGCCGCCGACCCGCGTCTCTGCGAGGCGCCGGTGCGCCGGCTCGACTACGACAACGCGTACCGCGCGGTGGCGGAGGTTCTCGCGACACGTCCGAGCGCGGAGTGGCTGGCGCTGCTCGAAGCCGGCGACATCCCCGTCATGCACCTGCACGACGTCGCGAGCCTAATCGACGATCCGCACCTCGCGGCGACCGGTTTTCTCGGCACCGAAGAGCATCCGAGCGAAGGGACGATTCGCACGATCCGCGCGCCGCAGCGCTGGGCCGCAACGCCGCCCGCAACGCACACGCCGGCGCCGCGCCTGGGCGAACACACCGCCGACGTGTTGCGCGAAGCCGGCCTCGACGACGCCACGATCGCCGCAATCCTGGAGCGCAACGCGCAGGCGTAACAGCGTCTGTTACGGAGTGCGGCAGTCTGCTAGGGCGACGTGTACGGCGTCGGAAGCGCTGAACTCGACTTTTGCGATGCGATCCTGGTTC
>JAQBPL010000136.1 GCA_028287545.1 Vulcanimicrobiota bacterium
GCCGAGATGGACGTTGATGCGTTCGAGGGCGATGAGCGGCAGTCGTGCGGGCGAGGCGGTGCGATCCATGCTGTGGACAGAAGACGTTCCGCGTGAAGACGCTGCTGGTCCCCTATCATCATGCAGAACCGCTGCCGACACTTGGCCAAGCCTACCCGGCCGACGACGCGGTGATCGTGTCCAAGGGTCCGGCCGGCGCGATGGTGGCGCGTCTGTACGAGCTCGTCGCCGGTCGCGTCGCCGCGAGCGACGAGCCCCTCGCGGTGGTGAGCGGTGATTGCACGACGTCGCTCGCCACCGTTGCCGGGCTGCAACGGCGCGGGATCTCGCCGGGCGTGATCTGGCTCGACGCGCACGGCGACTTTCACACCCCGCGCACCACGCGCAGCGGATATCTCGGCGGGATGGCGCTGGCGATGCTCGTCGGACGCGCCGGCGGGGCACTGACCGGCGCGATCGGCTTGCAAGCGATCGCGGAGAACGCCTGCGCGCTGGTCGGGGCGCGCGACGTGGATCCGGGGGAGCGGGAAGCGCTCGAGGCGTCGGCGATTCGCCGAGTGGCCGTCCGGGACCTCGCGACCGCGGAGCTGCCGCCGCCGCCCTGGTACGTCCACCTGGACGTCGACGTCGTCGAACCAAGCGAGCTGCCCGGCGTGCGTTTCCCCGCCCCCGGCGGGCCGTCGTTCGAAGCGGTCGCGGGGGCGCTGCGCGCGCTGGCCGCGCGCGGCACGATCGCGGCGCTTGGCCTCGCGTGCACGCTGACCCCGGCTGCCTTGGCCGAGCCCGATGCGCTGGCCGGCGCGCACGCATTCGTCGCAGCGGCTGGCGACGGCGCGCCGGGACGTGCCATTCCTTAGGTGATCCGCCGCTGCCGTCAAGGGCTCGCGCGCTGACGGCGGATTGGCCGACTTGCCGGTCGTTCGGGAAAATCGCGGTGTCAGCGTGGCGGGAGGCACGCCAAGGCGGAGGCGGGTGCGGCCACCGGCCGGTCCCGCAGCTCGTCTTAAAGGCTCGAACCTGCAGGACCCCAGGCCCACCTCAGGACTTGGATCATGGGCCCACAGTATTCGCGTGACCCTCACGCCGCACTCGAAGTCGGCGGTGTGCGAAAACACGCCGCGGCCCCTGGCGTCGCCGCGTACTCACATGATTCCACCTGACGGATCGCGGAAGGAGTGCCGTGCTACGGTCGCCATCGTTCAGTTGGCTTAGCCTTGGCGACCGCCGCGTCGGTTTCGTTCTGTGCGCCGTTCTGTTCGGCATGCTGTGTACGATGCTCGCTTTTGCGATTGGAGCCGGGAAGTACGACACCGCGGCCGCCCTGTTCGTGCTCGCGCTCCTCCCGCTGCTCCTCGTCGTTGCCATGCAGCGGCCGTACGTGTTTCCATACGCCGCGTACGTTCTGGTCGTGCCGTTCGATAACATCGTGTTCATCAATGGCGTTGGGACGCTGGCCAAACTGCTCGCCGCAGCTTCCGCGTTGTTCATCCTCATCCACGCGGCACGCTCGAGACGGCTATCGTCACCGCCGCTCGCGGTCGTTCTCTGGCTGGCGTATCTTGCGTGGTCGATTTTCTCGCTGCTTTGGGCGGCGAATCTGGTTGATGCCCCAACTGTAGTGATACAGACGGCGACGATCGTACTCTTCTACGCGCTGGTAGCCGTGGCGCCGGTCGAGGATCGCGATCTTCTCGTTATCTGCGGCACAATCGTCGCCGGTGGGATACTCGCTACCGCATTTGGTACCTACCTCGTGCACTCGAGCCCATCGGTCACAGATGTGGAAGGGCGCGCCATGATTGGTTTCGCCGGCCGCAAGCTCGATCCGAACGACTTTGGGAATCAGCTGCTGGCGCCGCTCGCGCTTGCGCTGGCGTGCTTGCTGAATGCGCGAGATCCCAGAGTGGTGATTGCATCGCTCGCCGTGGTTGGAGTCCTCATTTCCGGGTTGCTTTTGACGATCTCGCGCGAGGCGCTGCTCGCAGCCATCATCGTCATCGTCGTCTCGATCTGGTTCTCTCGACGCCGGTTCTTGGGCTTCGCGATCAGTATTCCGACGGTCATCGCGATCCCGGTCCTGTTTCCGTCAATTCTGCAGCGAATGGCAGCCGTACAGGAGACCGGCGGCGCGGGGCGCACCTCGATCTGGGCGGTCGGAGCGCAAGCGTTTGCGGAGCACCCCTGGCTCGGCTGGGGGATCGGCTCGTGGAGCGCGGCGTACAACCATGCGTACATCTCGGTGTATCAGTCACATCCGATGGGCTGGGATGTTCCGCCGCACAGCACGCTCCTGCGAGCGGCGATGGAGCTTGGCGTGATCGGGCTGGTCCTGTGCGCGGCGGCGTACTGCGCCGTTTTCTTGCAGTTGCGCGGCATCGGTCAGGGCGACCGGATCTACCCGGTAAAAATCGCCCTCTTGGCGTCGCTGTGCGGCTTGGGCTTCATTTCATTCTTCATCGACGTCGGCTCGGTGAAGTATGTGTGGGTCGTCCTGGGTGCGGTCGCACAGCTCCGCACGGTCGCGCTGATTCGGGAGGTTCGCTAGCGCGCTGAGTCCGGCAGACCGCGCGAAGATTCGCGAAGAAGTTCGCGGTACAGTTCGATGTAGCGCCGCACCTGCGTCTCGATGGCGAACTCGTCACGTGCATACTCGTATGCTTCCTCGGCGCGACCGATCGCGGCGTCGCGATGTTCGACAACGTCGCGCAACGCATCCGCGATTGCCTTGGGCGTGTGGCTGGCCGCGATGCGACCCCGGCGCCCCTCGTTGAGCAGCGATTCCGCACCGTCCCAGGGTGTGCTGACGATCGGGACGCGACTCAGCATCGCTTCGATCATCGCGAGCGGGAGCGCCTCGCGGTCCGAAGTCAGGAGCGCGACGTCGGCCGCGGCGAGCAGCGCGGGCGCGTCCGAGCGAAAGCCGAGGAATCGGACCCGCGAGGCTATTCCCAGCTTCGCCGCCTGCGCCGTAAGCGGCTCGATGAGCGGGCCGTCACCGGCGATGATCAAGCACAAGCGCTCTCGCATCGGCGCCTGAAGCGAGGCGAGCGCGTCGATCGCACGATCAATTCTCTTTTGTGCGTGAAGCCGCGCAAGCATCAGGATCGCCGTCTCGTCCGGCGGGATGCGGAGCTCGAAGCGCACTCGGTCTCGCGCTCCGTCTATGGCGGCCGGCAGCGCGACACCGTTCGGGATCGCGACGATTTGATCAGGCGCGATTCTTTCGGCGGCGGCGATCTCATCGCGTCGCCGTCCCGTTACGTCGACGAACGTCGTTCGTCGTCTCAGTGCGCAGTCGAGGGCCCAGTACACGACGCCGGGTGGCGGTCGCCGCAGGTCTGGGTTGTGCTCGCTGTGGATTATCACCGGAACGCCGGCGCCGTGCGCCGCCAGACGGCCCCAAAACCGGCCGTGATGCCCGTGCGTGTTGACGATCTGGGCTCGGTAGGAACTCAGGGCCCTCACCATCCGCGCGACGAAACCGACGTCCAGACGCCCGTTCCGATCGATCGCGAAAAGCGGGAAGTCGATCGATGCGCGGAGCTCGGGGTGCGACCACCGCTTCACCGTCATCACCGCCATCTCGACGTCCGCGTCTCGATTGTTCCGGACGATCTGCAACGCGACGTTCTCCGCGCCATAGGAGCCGAGCTCGCCGCAAACATGCACGACTCGCACGCGTATGAACTTCCATCAACCCTCGGCGAGTCCTCGCACGTTGCCGCCGCACGGCTGCAGCGAACACCCGGACGCCGGCACGAAACATCGTCGCGGTCCCCAACGGACGCAACACCGGCGTTGGTCGTCGCGAGAATACGAAGTTTTTAGCGCCGACGTAGGGTCTAAAGACCTCCGATTGAGGACTTGGGCTGGCCGTAATTTCGTCACGGGTCCGCGACAGTAATGGGCACGCCCCTTTTGTGAAGGGCGGGTGATGAAAATGACGGACGAGACACAGACGGGTTCAACGAACGGCGCTTGCGCGCGCGGGCGAGCGGCGCCACCGGCAAGCGCTGCAAGGACAACGGCAAGTCGTCGACCCTCGGCTTCCGACTGACCGATCGTGCGCCTCGGACTGATCTCGGCGCGCTACCCGTACGGCGCGCATGAAGCATATCTCGACGCAGAGTTGCGCGCGCTCGCGCCGAGGCTCGACGCACTGTTGGTGATTCCGACGCTGCCGCCCAGCGCCGGGTTGACCTTCGCCGACGTCCCCGGCGAGGTGGTGCGGATCCCGCTCCTCGGCGTCCACACGCTCGCGCTCGCCGCGCGCACGCTCGCGCGGCGGCCCAGGCGCACGGTCACGGCGATCGCACGCCTGCTCCGCGAGCGCGCGTCGTTGCGCGTCAAGCTGAAGAACGTTGCGCTGCTCCCGAAGGGCTTGGCCATCGCCGAGTTAGCGCGCGTTCGGCGGCTCGACCACCTGCACGCGTACTGGCTCTCGACGCCCGCGACCGTGGCCTGGCTCGCCGCGCAGATCTCCGGCATCCCGTTCAGCGCAAGCGCTCATCGCGGGGATATCTTCGAAAACAACGTCTGCGCGCGCAAACTGCGCGACGCGGCGTTCGTGCGGGCGATCTCCGAACGCGGCCGCCGCGCTCTCCTCGAGCTCACCGGCGGCGATCCCGGGCGGGTTCACGTCGTCCGCCTCGGCGTTGCGCTGGATTCGAGGACCCGCATCCCCATAGCGCCCGACGACGAACGGCCACTGCCGAAGCCCGCGAATTCGCTGCGGATTTTGTGTGCGGCTGCACTCGTTCCGGTGAAGGGACACGATATTCTCCTCCGGGCGCTAGCGCTCTTACGCGACCGCGGGATTGCGTTCACTTGTACGCTGGCCGGTGACGGTCCGCAGCGGGACGAAATTGCCGCCCGGATTGACGCCCTCGGGCTGGCTCCGCAGGTGTGTCTGGTCGGCATCGTACCGCACGGCGAGCTGCTGGCGCGCCTGGCGCGCGGCGAGTACGACGTCTCGGTGCTTGCGAGCGTCGAACGCGACGGCGGGCTGATGGAGGGCGTTCCGGTGGCCCTGACGGAGGCGATGGCGGCCGGAACGGTCGTCGTAGCGAGCGATTCCGGGAGTATCGGCGAGCTGGTCGACGCGACCACGGGGGTACTCGTCCCGCATTCGGACCCGGGCGCGCTCGCTGACGGCCTGGCAAGGATCGCGGCCGATCCGGCTTTGTGCGAGCGGTTGCGCGAGGCGGCGCGGGAGCGCGTCGCGCGCGAGTACGACGTCCGCAACACGACGATACGTTTTTGTTCGCTGCTCTCTTCCACGATGTCAGCCGCGGAATCCCGCGAAATCGCGGTGCGCGACGCCGGTTACTCGGAACGCGCACCGGCCGGCGGAGGCGCTCACTGATGATAGGCTACCAGCAGGATACCGTGAATCGCCACCGCGCGTTCTTGATCGAATTCAACGAACTTTGTCCAACGCTTCTCGCGCGCTTTATCGCGGCCGGCGATCTGCCGTACTTTGCCGTTCTCCGGAATACCTCAGACGTCTTCACGACGGATGCCGGCGAAACGGGCGCGACGCTCGTGCCTTGGATTCAGTGGCCCTCGGTCCACACGGGCCTGCCCTACGCAGAGCACGCGATCTTCCACCTCGGAGACGCGACGGAGGCGGCGTTCCCCACGATCGCAAGCCTCCTGGCGGAAGCGGGGATACCGGTCGGCGTGTTTGGCGGTATGAACGTTCCCGCGCCGCGCACGGTGCGGGGTTTTCTGCTTCCCGACCCCTGGGACAAGCGCGGGCGCACCACGCCGGCCTCGCTCCAGCCGTACTACGACGTTGTAGCCGAGCAGGTCAAAGAGTCCTCGCACCATGGGCGCCTCGGCCTGCGTGAGGTCGCCAAGCTGGGCGCTTTCTATGCGCGCCACGGCTTCCGGGCATCGACCGCGCTGACGATTGCGCGCCAGTTCGCTGCGGAGCGCATCGACCCCGGACTAAAGTGGCGCCGCGCGGCGCTGCTGGACCAGGTGCAGTACGATGTCTTTCGCACGTATGTCCGCGAGCAGTGCGTGCGCTTTGCGAGTTTTTTTTCAAACAGCACCGCGCACTACCAGCATCTGTACTGGCGCAACATGGAGCCCGCACTCTTCGCCGATCCACCAAACCCGGGCGCTCACAGGTCGCTGCGCGAGGCAATCCGGTATGGTTACCGCAGCATGGACGCTTTGATCGGTCGGTTTTTTCACGACTTTCCGGACGCGACGCTCATCTTCGCTACCGCGCTGTCGCAAGAACCCTACACCGGGCCGGTCGTGCGCTACTACCGCCCGACGAACTTCGAGGCGCTGCTCGCTTTTCTGGGAGTCGAGGGCGGGAGCGTCGCGCCCGTGATGTCGCATCAGTACCACGTCGACTTCGCCGGCGAGGCCGAAGCGGCGAATGCTGAGGGGGCATTTCGCGCGCTTGCGGTCGACGGGCAGCCCGTCGTCGACGTCCGCCGCGAAGGCAGCGGCCTCTTCTGCGGCTGCCACTTCCTCGATCCGCGCGTAATGGAGCGCGATGTCGTGGACACCCGCAAAGGGACGCGACGCCGCTTCGCGGAGCTTTTCTTCTTAATGGACGGCTACCGCAGCGGGCAACACAAAGCCGACGGGGCACTGTGGATTCGTACCGGCGGTCGCGGTCGCGTCCATTGGGAACCGGTCTCGATCCTTAGCATCGCACCGACGATCCTCGCGTTGTTCGGTATCACTCCGCCTTCGACGATGCGCGGCGCGGTGCTGCCGCTCGACTGCCTGCACGAACACGCGGCCATTGGTGTGTAGCCGTCTGGCCGCATTGGGCCGACCGCCTCCGCGGCCTGGCAAGCAACGACCATTTCTTCCTTGTTCTAAAAAGGGTACACCAAAGGCGACGATGCGCTCTTCAATCGAAATGCGTGCCGCGACGCACGCCAAGGATGAACGCCTGCGTCCTGGCTCTGGGTTACGCCGGCCTCCCAAGTCCGGCCTTGATGACGCTCGACGGTGACGCTGTGGTCGGGATCCGAATCGATCCTACGACCCGCAAGTACTTCTGGCCCGTGGCCAACTCGCAGCGGACCGGCGCCGCACGGGATCGCCAGTGAAGATCGCCGTCGTCGTAGCCGGGTCGACGGTGCCCGCGTGGCACGCGTGGACTATCGATGCGTTGCGCGCGGTGAGGGGCGCCGACGTGAGCGTCGTCGCGGTCGACGACGCGTACTCGAGCCCGTCTCGCGGGCTTTTCACGCAGCTCGCTGGATCCGCGCTCGCGTCGTGCACGATCGCGCTTGGCGACAGACTGGACGGCCTACGCGATGCGGATGTGGTGGTCGACCTGCTCGGCTCGGGACGCGTTTTCGAGGCACGGTTCGGGTCATGGTCGCTGCGCCTGGGTGATGCGCACGACACGACCCTGCCGTTCGCACGCGAGATCGCGGCCGGGGCGAAAACGTTCGAGGTCGCACTTGTGAGCCGCTCGGGTGAACGGCGCGAGAGGCTGCGCCGCGGTGTGTTCAGTGTCACCGCTTGGTATCCGAGCACGCTGCGGATCGCGCTCGCGCACGCTGCGAGCTGGCCGGCCGTGTTCGCGGCGGCGCTGAACGACGGCGTACCGCTCGACACCGTCGCCGACGCGCCGCCGCCGCCGCCGTCGAGGAGCTTCGGCCCCACGGGGATGTTGCGTTTCTCCCTTGCGCTGGCCGCGCGGCTCGCCTCTAGGCTCGTCGAATATCTCTTCGAAGTCGTCGAGTGGAATGTCGGATTTGCCCGCGGCGGCCCGCGGACGATTCTGGCCGGTGAACCGCTCGAGGTGCGCTGGCTGCCGCGCCCGCCGGAGATGACGTACCTCGCCGATCCGTTCATCGCGGAGCACGGCGGCACACGCGCGCTGTTCGTGGAGCAGTTCGATTATCGGCGTGGCCGCGGGATCATCGAAGCGCACGTGCTCGCCGACGACGGAACCGTCGTGCGGCACGGACGCGTGCTGGACCTTCCGACGCACCTGAGTTATCCGTACCCGCTTGAAATCGGCAGCGACCTTTATCTCCTGCCGGAGAGTTCCGCGGCAAATGAGGTCGTGCTCTATCGCTGCGTCGACTTCCCGTGGCGCTGGGAGCGCGAGCGCTCGCTCCTCCCGGACTTCGATGGTGTCGACACGACCCTTTTCCCGCATGACGGCCGCTGGTGGGCGTTTGCGACACGCTACTGCCGCGGTTCGACGGTCGCGCTCTACGCGTTCCATGGGGCATCGCCGCGTGGTCCGTGGACGGCGCACACGCTCAACCCAATCATCGTCGACGTTGCGAGCGCACGTTCCGCTGGGCGACCTTTCGTCGTCGACGGCACGCTTTATCGACCGAGTCAGGATTGCTCGACATCATACGGTGGCGGGATCGTCGTCGCACGCGTGGATGAGCTTAGCCCCACGGCCTACCGCGAGACCGTAGTGCGCCGTCTCGACGGCAGCGGCTTCGGGCGCTGGAACGACGGCGTCCATACGCTGAGCTTCAGCGGCAACCAGATCGTCCTCGACGGAAAGCATGTCTATCATGACCTGCGCAAGCCGGCATGGGCCGCTCGTTCGATGCGCGCGAGCTTGGTGCGCCTCATCGGTCGTAGACGACTCCTCATGCGCTCAGCACCGGGCAAGATACCCTAAACGGAAGCCGCGGTGTTTCAAGGACGGTTCACGGTCCGATTTTCTCGCGGAGACACGTTGTGGATCAGCCTAGGCTTCGCCGCGATCTTCGTCTCGGCGCTCGCCGTCGAGCCGTTTCCTCTTGAGGACTCGGCCCTTTTCGAATATGCCGGTCGTGCGATGTCACACGGACAACGATTGTATCTCGATGTCTGGGACAACAAATTGCCGAGCATCTTTTTCGTAAATGAGGCGTGGCAAGCTCTTTTCGGGCAGCGCTATTTCCTCCACGTCGCGGCACAGACCCTCGTCAACGCCTTGTCGGTGGCGCTCTTCGCCGCCATTTTGCTGCAAAGTCGAATCGCGGGTTGGGCATTAGCCAGCAGCGCCTTCGCCGTGCTGATCAGTTTTAGATACTTCAACTCATCCGAACAATATGCGCTGGCCTGCATCTTGCTTGCGTACCTTCTCGCGCTAAGAGGCAACGGCGTCGGATCCGGCATAGTGCTTGCGTTGGCCACCACGTTTTGGATACCGGCGATCGTACTCGCTATCCCGCTCCTCGTTCGCGAAAAGGATGGCCCCACGCGTTGGCGCTTTGCGCTCGCCTTCGGCATAACGCTAGGGGCGTACGCTGCTATCATGCTGGCTGCTTTCGGTGGCGGCGTCGTGAGGGAGCTCGTCCGTAGCTGGTTCTGGTACGAGCACCACAGCCGGCCCGGCGGGGTAACCGGTACCCGGTCACCCTTCCGGATCGTCTCGCTTTTGTATAGCGTTGCAATCGCCTCCGCCGTCGGCCCGCTTATCGCTTTACTCTTCCTGGTGATCCGCAAGCCGCGCAGCGGAACGGAATCGTTCGCTTTGTGGTGGAGCGGCAGTGCGTTAGCCGCAGCGGCGGTCAACAGCCACCTCTACTCCCAGCATTTCCTGCCGGCCATCGCTCCACTGCTCTTCGCGATAGCGGCGTACGGGTTCACCTGGAGCACGGTGCGGCCTCGCATTGTCCTCGCACTTGCCGCAGGAGGCCTCGCATGGGCGTGGGTCACCTACACAATCAGCGATATCAGGTCGCAGAAAACCGCTGCCGCCGACGCCAGAATGGTCGGCGACCGCATTCAACGTGCGCTCGGCACCGATGCCGTTATATTTAGCGAAGCGTATGCGCCGGAGATCTACCTCGCTTCCGCCGCGTCGCTGCCCGACAGGTTTGCCATCGTCGCGCCTATCGCTGCGATGCAGCCCTTCATAGAATCACGCTCCGGCGTTCGCGCTCGCGGGCCAGCCGTTGTTTTGATCCGAAGAAGGCCGAACGAGCGGCCGCACACTGGGGAAGAAAGCCTGGTCTGCGGCCGGGCAATCGGCAGCTGGGAAATCCATGCGTCGCCAGCGACGATCTCGAAGTTCGCGTGTCGGTAAGAGAAGCGCAAATGTAGCCTTCGCGGACCGATAGCACAATATCGGTGATGCCTTGCTATCGGCATTCGTGGCCTCCGGCCGTGCAACCCGGCACGTGACCGAATGCACAGAACACCATCGCAATGTGAGCGATAGCACGCGCCGACTATGCCGGGAAACGCATGCGGCGATAGGATCATCCCGGCGGCGCGGGAGCGCGCTGCGAGCAGCGATTTCGCGTTTTTCCTTCGCGCGCGGCTGGGACGACGCTTAGAGCGCGAACTCCTGCCGCGACTGCGTCGCCAAGGCGGCAACCGCACCACAGCCACATAGGACCTCTCCGATAGGCGGACGCAGGTCCCACTCGCCGGCTACTTTCGGCCTAATCGTTGATCCGGAAAGCCCCACCTGCGTATTTAGACGCAAACGGAGACTCAGCCCATTGGGCTGTTGTTCCGTGTCACTGCAACAAGGAGCCATATTTCGTGTTCTTCAACACGGCGACGCGTCGCGCCGCCGTTCTGTTTCTCACGCTCATCGCGCCCTCCGGATGCGGTGGAGCGGGCAGCTCGCAAGCGTTGCCGACCTCTGCTTCCGCGCCTGCCTCGCAAACGGTCCCGAACGCCGCCTCCGCGCAAGCCGGATCGTTGACCGCGCCGGCCGCAACCACAACCCCCGCACCGGCCGCGACGCCGTTCACCGTAACGGGCCGGGTAAAGAAGACGACCGCAAACGGGTTCCTGATGCAGAGCGACCTAGGTTGCGGTAACCTCAACGTCGTGTCGTCGTCGTCGACGACAATGCTCACCAATGGGTTGACGCTCGCGGGCGGCGTCTACGCGCGCGTTTGGGGATCCGGAAGCTGCGCGACCCAAATCACGGCCACCGCCGTCTCCCTCGCCTCTTCCGCCAGCGGTCCTTTCCCAGCGCCCAGCGGATCGCCGGCACCGGCGCCCAGCGGATCGCCGGCACCCACAAGTGCACCCGCGTCGGCGACCCCGAGACCGACAGCGACACCGATTGCCACCGCGACTCCGGTTGCGACGGTTCCGCCGTCGAGCGGCAACGTGGCGATGTTTCACGGGTGTCCCGTCTTTGCTGCGGGTGACTATTACAATGCACCGGTGACGAATGCCGCCGTCGACCCGAACACCACCAACTACATCAATTCGGTGTGGTCGAACGGGGGCACGAGCGGGTTCTACGCCGCGACGGGCAACCTTGGGGTCAACCTTGCCAACAACTCCACTCCGCTTCTCCCGGTTCACCCGACGGGCGGCTATGCGTTCCCGGTCCCCTATCCGTGGTCGCCGAACTTCTACATCCAGCCGCCGAGCGACCACCACGCGATGGTGGTGCAGACGCAGACGTGCCACGAGTACGAATCATGGAGTACGTCGTACAACAGCTCGACCAACACGCTCTCAGCCTATATGGGCGCAAATTGGGACCTGACGAAGCCGTACGCGGTCCTGCCGCCCGGCGCGTACTCTGGGATGGCGTCGGGCCTCTCACTGTTCGCGGGTTTGGTGCGCTGGGAAGATTACCAGTCTGGGGCGATAAATCACGCGCTCAATTTTTCGGGGACCTACGGTTCGGTAACGCAGCATAAATACGTCAGTCCGGCGAGCAGCACGGACCCGAACGGCTCGACGCCGGCCGCGTACGATTTGCCGTACGGCGCGCATCTGCGGTTGAAGGCATCGTTCAGCACCGCCGGCTGGGGACCGCAGGCGACGATGGTCGCCAATGCGCTCAAGACCTACGGGATGTACCTCGCCGATGCG
>JAQBPL010000018.1 GCA_028287545.1 Vulcanimicrobiota bacterium
GCGCGACGCCGACGCCGATGCCGACGGCGACACCGACGCCCGAGCCGACCCCGACGCCCGAGCCGACGGTCCCGCCGCGCCCGCCGGTGCAGACGTTCGGGAAGGGGCTGAAGGTGCAGATCGAACCACAGGCCTGCGTCCCGGCACCGACGCCGAGCCCGTCGCCGACCCCTCTGGCGACGGCCACCGCGGAGCCTTCGGCGGCAGCATCGCCCGCAGTGCCGGCCCCCTCGGGGTCGCCGAGTCCGCGGCCCTGAACGCCGCCGCGCCTCTCCGGTAGGTGTCCCCAGCGGCACCGAAAAGAAGCGCGTATGAGTTCGCACACCGTCTCGCGACGAACCGCCCTTACCGCCGTAACGGCGGCTCTCGCGCTGAGCGCTCTTCCGCGCGCGGCTCGAGCCGCCGCGGCGGCGCGCGTCGGGATGATCCCCGACGCCGGCGCGACGCAGGTTTCGATCGAGCAGAAAAAGCCGCTGCGGGACTATCTCGCCGCGAAGCTCGGTCGCGACGTCGAGCTCGTGATCCCGACGAACTACAACGCGACGGTCGAGGCGCTCGGCAACGGGTCGCTGGATTTCGCCTACCTCGGCGGCCTGACGTACGCGAAGGCTCACGCGCTCTACGGCGTCATCCCGCTGGTCCAGCGCACGAGCGACCGCGAGTTCCATTCGCTGTTCATCACCCAGACCGCCAGCGCGATCCAAGGCCTCAAAGACCTGCGCGGCAAGAAGTTCGTCTTCGGCGACATCAACTCGACGAGCGGTCACCTGATGCCGTACTACGCGATGGCGCAGGCCGGACTCGATCCCGACAAGGACTTCACGTTCCGGTACTCCGGCAATCATCCCGCGACCGTGAAGGCGATCGAAGCCGGCGCCGGCGATGCGGGAGCGGTCGACGAAAGCGTCTATCGCACGATGGTCGACGGCGGTCAGGTCGACAAGGCGAAGGTGCGCGTGTTTTATACCACGCCGCCGTTTCTGGACTACGTGTGGGTCGCGCGCAAAGACACGACTCCGGCGGACCGCGCGGCGTTCTCCGACGCGTTCCTCTCGCTGCGCGCCCCGGCGAACGCGCCCATCCTGGAGATCCTTCGCGGGACGGGGTTCGTCCGCGCGAACGACGCCGAATACGACACGCTGCGGGGCGTTGCGACGAAACTCAAACTGCTCTGATCGATGCTCGACCTTGCCGGCGTTCGCGTCGTCTACGGAGAGGGCGCGCCGCCGGCGCTCGATGAGGTGACCCTCCAGGTCGACGCCGGCGAGTGCGTCGCGATCGTCGGTCCCAGCGGCGGCGGGAAGACGACGCTCCTGCGGTCGATCAACGGCTCCGTGCCGATCGCGGCGGGGACGATCCGCGTCGACGGGGTTGACATCTCGACCTTGCGCGGCCGCGCACTGCGGCGCATGCGCACGCACCTCGCCGTGATCGCGCAGCAGCACGATCTCGTCGACCGGCTGTTCGTGTACCAAAACGTGATGGCGGGGGCGCTCGGACGCTGGAGCACGCTGCGCGCGCTGCGGTTCCTGATCGCGCCGACGGCGGCGGAGATCGCCGAAGCGCGCGAGGCGCTCGAAGGCGTCGGCATCGCCGAGAAGCTGCGCGTGCCGACCCGCGACCTCTCCGGCGGGCAGCAGCAGCGCGTGGCGATCGCTCGTGCGCTCGTGCAGAAGCCGGCCGCGATCCTCGCTGACGAACCGATTGCGTCGGTCGATCCGGAGCTCGGCGAGCAGATCGTCGCGCTGCTCTGCGGCCTCGCGCGCAGCCGGAACATCGCCCTGATCTGCTCGCTTCATCAGCCCGAGATCGCGCGCCGCCATTTCGATCGGGTCGTCGCGCTCGAGGGCGGACGCATCGCGTGAACGACGCGCTGCGCATCCTCGGCTCGTTCGTGCCGCCGGACCTCTCGCCCGCGTACCTGCGCGCGCTCGCGGTTCCGGTCGCGCAAACGATCGGCATGGCGGCCGCCGGCATGCTGGTCGCGTTCGCGGCCGGCATTCCGCTCGCCGTCCTCATCGGCACGCGCGCGCCCGGGCATCGCCTGGTCGGCACGGTCCTGGCGTCGCTGCGGGCCATCCCCGACCTCACGCTCGCGATCCTCGCCGTCGTGCTCGTCGGACTCGGCCCAGGTGCCGGCGTCGCGGCGCTCGCGCTGTTCTACACCGCCATGATCGGCCGCGTCTACGGCAGCCTGTTCTTGGCCGCCGATGCGGCGCCGCTCGAAGCGCTCCGCGCGACCGGCGCGTCGCGAATTCCGCTCGCCGCGTTCGGGCTGATTCCGCTCACGCTGCCCGACATGCTCTCGTTCGGAACCTTCGCGTTCGAGTGCGCGATGCGCGCGTCGGTCATCGTCGGTGCGGTCGGCGGCGGCGGCATCGGCACCGAGCTGATCGGCGCGCTCAACGCGCTCGACTATCACCGTGCGCTGACGCTGGTGATCGTGCTGGTTGCGCTGGTCGCGGGCGTCGACGCGTTCGGCACGCTGGTCCGGCGCGATGCGCGGCTCGCGCTGCTCCTCGTCCCCATCGGGGTGATCGCGCTTTGGCTGGACTGGCCGCAGATCTTCGCATTCCGGCATGCCGTGCACACCTTCGCCGGCATGTTTCCGCCGGGGCTGCGCGCGGCGCAGATCGTCTCGCTGCCGCTCTTGATCGCGCAGACGCTGCTGATCGCGGTCGGCGGTACGCTGATCGGCGCCGTGCTGGCCGCTCCGATCTCGCTGATCGCCGCGCGGCGGCTCGCCCCGGTGCCGGTCGTGCTCGTCATCCGCCGCGTCCTCGACGTCGCGCGCGCGATCCCCGAAGTCGTCTTCGGCTTGATCCTCGTGGTGAGCGCCGGAATAGGACCGCTCAGCGGTGCGATCGCGCTCGGGCTCCACTCCGCCGGAGTGCTCGGCAAACTCTACGCCGAGGGGTTCGAGAACGTGCCCGACGCGCCGATCGCATCGCTCGCCGCGACCGGCGCGCGCCCGTTGGCCATCGCCGCCTTCGGGTTCATTCCGCTGGCCCTCGGTCCGAACGTCGTGCACACGCTCTTTCGGCTGGAGTGGAACGTGCGGGCGGCGACGGTCGTCGGCTTGATCGGCGCGGGCGGCGTCGGGCAGGCGCTGTTCGAAGCGCAGCAGCTGTTCTTCTACAAAGAGATGCTCGCGTACGTCCTCGTCACGTGGGGACTCGTCGCGCTCTCCGACTGGTTCGGCGAGCGCCTGCGCGTTCGCATGGGCTGGCAGTTCGTCGCGGGCTAGGAATACTAAGCGCTTGCCGTCTTGTGTTTGCGCCGTTACGCCCGCATCGAGCTCGCCCTTCGTTCGGCGGGAGCGGTCGACGCACGACCGAGAAGGGGCGGGCATGGAGTTCCGCTGCAAAGTCTGCAAAGAAGTCAAGGACGTCCGCACGCTGCGCGACTCGATCTGCCCCGACTGCCAGGTCGAGCAGGAGCGCGCGGCGGAAGCCCTCACCGATCACGCCGCCGGCCTTCGCTATGCGTACGAACAAGCGATCAAGAAGGGCCCGCACTACGCGGGCGCTCCCGAGGCATGGACGCCGAAGGACCCCGTGCTGCTCGCCGACGGCGAGCACTTCATCTGTCCCGGCTGCAAGCGCGAAGTGCACCTCGTGCACGACCTGAGCATCCGCTGGAACAAGAAACCGTTTCCGATCCCCAATAAGTACAGCCTCTGCGATCAATGCCATCGCCGTGATTTCGAGGACGACGCGCCGCTCTACACCAACCGCTTCAACCGCGAGCGCTGAGGCTTCCAGGCGACCGCCCATTCGAAGCGGAAGTGGCCGCGATGCTCCACGTCGTCGCCCACATTACCGCCAAGCCCGGTCAGCGCGCAGCGCTGCTCGAGGCGTTCCAGGCCAATGTTCCCGCGGTGCGCGCGGAAGCGGGCTGCATCGAGTACGCCGCCGTCATCGACGCGGAAGGTTTCGGCGGATTCCAAGCGCCGCTCGGTCCGGACAGCTTCATGGTGCTCGAAAAATGGGAGAACGACGACGCGCTCAAGGCGCACGCTCGCGCCCCGCACATGGCCGCCTACGCCGCACGCGTGAAAGACCTCATCGCGTCGCGCGCGATTCACGTCCTGGCGCCGGCATAGTCGACGCCGTGCTCGTCGAAGGCGCCGGCGTTCAGTGAGATGACGGTATCCGTCGTGGCGGATGTGTCGGCGGACCCGGCGTGTCGTTCGAGCGGAACTCTCGAGGCCGGGGGCGCCGCGGCGAGGACGGCGAACGCCGACGCATGACCGACGGTTTACAGCAGATTCCCCTGCGCCGCATCGACGGCTCCGAGACGACGCTCGCGGAGTTCGACGGCAAGGTCCTCCTCGTCGTCAACGTCGCCTCACAGTGCGGCTTGACGCCCCAGTACGGCGGGCTCGAAAAGCTCTACGCTCGCTACCGCGAGCAGGGTCTCGAAGTGCTCGGCTTCCCGGCCAACGAGTTCGGCGCGCAGGAGCCGGGCAGCAATGACGAGATCGCGCAGTTTTGCGAAACGCGATTCGGCGTGACGTTTCCGATGTTCGAGAAGATCGTCGTCAAAGGTGCGGACAAACATCCGCTCTACGAGAAGCTGACGCACGCCCAAGCGAAGGCCGGAGTCAATGCGAAAACCGCGTCGCCCGGCCCGGCGAACGCCTCGCCGCCGGACGAGATCGCGTGGAACTTCGAGAAGTTCATCGTCAGCCGTAGCGGTGACGTGGTGGCGCGTCTGGCGCCGACCGTCGCGCCCGAAGATCCCGACCTGACCGCGATCATCGACGCGGAACTCGCCAAAAAGTAGCGCCGTGGCCGACGACGCGCGCGCCGCCCTCGAGCGCGTGCGCCGCATCGCGCTCGCGCTGCCGGAGGCGACGGAACGCGTGAGCCACGGCTCGCCGACGTTCTTCGTGCGCGATAAACCGTCGTTCGCGATGTTCTTGAACGATCATCACGGCGACGGCCGCTTGGCGCTCTGGTGCGCGGCGCCGCCCGGCGCGCAGGAGGCGTTGACGAGCGCCGACCCGGAGCGGTATTTTCGTCCGCCGTACGTGGGCCACCGCGGCTGGATCGGCGTGCGGCTCGATCGCGCTTTGGCATGGGAGCGGGTCGCGGACGCGATCGAAGAGGCATATCGGACCGTCGCTCCGCCGCGGCTGGTCGCCAAACTCGACGGCTAGCCTCACCGCTGCGGGGCGAGAGTGAACCAAGCCGGCGCGGCGAAGTGGAGCGGTCGCCGCTCCTGGTT
The DNA here is from genome assembly GCA_028287545.1 of Vulcanimicrobiota bacterium. Next base: position 5,233 of record JAQBPL010000018.1, read on the forward strand.
TCATCGGAGGTCTGAATGCGTCTCGTTTCCGCGGCGATCCGTTTGGCCGCCGCCCTGGCGCTGTTTGCCGGCGCGTCGGTGTTCGCGCCGCCCGCCGGCGTGCGCGCGGACGGAACGATGCCCGCGCCGTTCGACCTCGCGAGCATCGACCGCAGCAAGAACGCCTGCACCGATTTCTTCGCGTTCGCGACGGGAAAGTGGCGCAAGGCGCATCCGATTCCGGCGGCATACCGGGAATACGGCTACATCGAGGCGCTCGTGGATCACACGCGCGACATCGTCCGCGGCATTCTCGAGGACGCGCAGCGCTCGCCGGGCGAGCCGGGCAGCAGCGCGCAGAAGCTCGGGAGCTTCTACGGCAGCTGCATGAACGCCGCCGCGATCGAGCGCGCCGGGCTGACCCCGATCGCCGGCGAACTCGCGCGCATCGACGCGATCGGCTCGCGCGGCGGACTGACTGCCGCGCTCACGCACCTGCACGGCATCGGCGTCGACGCAGGCTTCGCGCTGAGCCCGACGCAGGATTTTCGCGACAGCACCAAAGTGATCGCGGAGTTCGATCAAGCCGGCATCGGCTTGCCCGAGCGCGACTACTACCTGCGTGCCGACAAAGAATCGCGGACGCTGCGTTCGCAATACGCACGGCACGTCGCGAAGATGCTCGCGATGAGCGGCGACGCATCGGCGCGCGCGGACGCGGCAGCGGTCGTCGCGTTCGAGACGGCGCTCGCCAAGGGCTCATCGCCGGCCGCGGGACTGCGCGACCCGGAAGCGGTGTACCATCCGATGAAAGCGCCGGCCGTCGCGGCGCTGATGCCGCACGTCGCCCTCGCCTCGTACCTGGGCGCCAACCGCGTGCCGGCCGGCAGCATCGTCAACGTCGCCGAACCGGCGTTCCTGCGCACGTTCGACCGCACCGTCGCGACGGCGTCGCTCTCGACCTGGCGCGCGTACCTCCGCTGGCGCCTGCTCGACGCGTACGCGACGATGCTCCCCAAGCGCTTCGACGACGAGAACTTCACCTTTCGCGGACGCGTGCTCGAGGGCCGCACAGAGCAGCTGCCGCGCTGGAAGCGCTGCGTGACGCAGGCCGACCTGTTCTTGGGCGAGGCGGTCGGCGCGGCGTACGTCGCCAAGACGTTCCCGCCCGAGGCGAAGCAGCGCGCCCTCGAGATGACGCTGCGCATTCGCGACGCGTATCGAGCCGAGATGCTCGCCCTGCCGTGGATGTCGCCGCCGACGAAACGGACGGCCGTGGCGAAGCTCGACGCGATGGGGCTCAAAGTCGGCTATCCCGACGTGTGGCGGAGCTACGCGGGCTACGTGGTCGAGCCGGGAGCGTATTTTGCCAACGTCGAGCGTGGACGGACGTTCGAGCGCAACTATCAGCTGGCGCAGATCGGGAAGCCGGTCGACCGCAAGCGCTGGGGGATGACGCCGCAGACGGTCAACGCGTACAACGACACGCAGCGCAACGAGATCGTGCTCCCCGCGGCGCAGCTGCAGCCTCCGTTCTTCGACCCCAACGCCGATGATGCGGCGAATCTCGGCGCGACCGGCGCGGGGACGGTCGGCCACGAGATGACGCACGGCTTCGACGACGAGGGCCACAAGTTCGACCTGCACGGCAACGTGCGCAACTGGTGGACCCCGCAGGATCTGCGGGCGTTCGATGCGCGCGCGGCGTGCGTCATCAAGCAGTTCGACAACACCGTCGCGGTTGGGGCGGTGCACTATCAAGGGAAGCTCGTCGCCGGCGAGGCGATCGCGGATCTCGGCGGAACGGTGATCGGGTATCGCGCGCTGCAGTCGGCTTTGGCCGGCAAGCCGCAGGAGAAGATCGACGGCTTCACGCCGGAACAGCGCTATTTCATCGCGTTCGCGCAATCGTGGACGGAGAGCGTCCGCCCCGAAGCGGCGCGGAACCAAGCGCTGACCGATCCGCATCCGATCCCTCGCGATCGCGTCAACCAGACCGTGCTCAACGTCCCGGCCTGGTACACCGCCTTCAACTGCCCACCGCCCCCGAAGCCGGTCTGCGCCCCCTGGTAACCTCTATCGGTGGCCGAGGTGCCAGCCGTGCTGCTCGCACGGGTACGGGGCTAGGCCCGTCGTCGTGCGCGGGATCGCGCGTTCGGCGAGCTTTTTGGTGGCGAAGGCGGCCTTCGGCGAGCCGGACTTGTTGTAACACGAGCGCTTTCCGCCGCGCTTCCGCGGTTTCTTCCCCTCCATGATGGACGGGCTTCGCCGGGCGAGGGCGAAGTCCGGGACTCCAGCGATGGCGAAACTCTATTTCCGGTACTCGGCGATGAACGCGGGGAAATCGACGGCGCTGCTCCAGGTCGCGCACAACTACGAGGAAAACGGGCGCGCGGTGTGGCTGTTCACCTCGTCGCTCGACGACCGGTACGGCGTCGGCAACGTGACCTCGCGGTTGGGCCCGCAGCGCATCGCGTTCACGTTCGACGACTCGGTCGATTTCTACGAGCGGCTGGCGCACGCCGAAGGCCTTTCGTGCGTGCTGATCGACGAAGCGCAGTTCCTGAGCCCCGAGCAGGTACGCCAACTGCATCGCGCCGCTCACGTGCTCGGGATCCCGGTCATCTGTTACGGCATCCGCAGCGATTTTCAGGGCGAACCGTTTCCCGGCGCGATCTATCTGTTGGCGCTGGCGGACAGTTTGGAGGAGATCAAGACGATCTGCGCATGCGGGAAGAAGGCGACGATGAATCCGCGGATCGACGAGCGCGGCGCGCGCATCGTCGACGGCGAGCAGATCGCGATCGAGGGCACCGTGCGCTACATCCAGCAGTGCCCGCAATGTTTCTACCTGCACCGCGTCCCGCCGCTGTTCGACCTGACATGAAAGACCTGCGCGGGTGGGTCGGGATCGTCGCGGGCGCCTCGGGCGGCATCGGCTCGGTGACGGTGCGCGCGTTTCTCGACGCGGGGATGTCGGTGGTTCTCGCCGCCCCGCAAGACGCGCAGCTCGACGCGATCGCGCGTGCGGTCGAACCGTACGGCAGTCGTGCGCTCGTCGTGCCGACCGACATCACGAGGCGCCGTGACGTCGATCTGCTCGTCGCCCGGGCGCTCGCGACGTACGGCCGCATCGACGCGTTGGCGAACGTCGCCGGCGTCGGTTCGAGCCCGTCGTTCTGCGATTCCCCGGACGAGGAGATCGAACGCGTGCTGGCCGTCAACCTGCTGGGCGCGGCGCGGCTGATGCATGCGGTGCTGCCGGTGATGAAGGCGCAGCGGCGCGGAGCGATCGTCAACGTAGGCTCGATCGCCGGCGAAGCCGCGGTGATGGGCGTGTACTCGGGCTCGAAGTTCGGTCTGCGCGGGCTGAACGATTCCCTGCGGCGTGAAATGCGAAGCTTCAACGTGAGCGTGACGCTGATCGAGCCGGGGTTCGTCCGCACGCCGATGAACGCCGCGATGAACGGCCTGCCCGGCCCGGAGATCGTCGCCGACGCGATCGTCGGCGCGCTGCGGCGACCGCGCCGCACGATCGTCGTACCACGGAGCTATCGCGTGCCGGTGTTCTTGATCCAAACGTTTCCCGGTCTCGCGGATCTCGTCTTCGGGGACGCGCGCGTTCAAGAGCGCCTCAATCGCGACGCGCGTTCCGCGCGCGCGGAGCCGCCGGCGTGAACGGGGCGCGAACGGAAGCGATCGTCGTTACGGGCGCGTCGACCGGTATCGGTGCCGCCGCGGCGGCCGAGCTGGCGCGGCTGGGATACGTCGTCTTCGCCGGCGTGCGCAGCGACGCGGATGCCTCCGCGGTGTGCGCGCTTCACGAGAACGTGCGCGCACTGCGGCTCGACGTGACGTCCGCCGCAGAGGTCGCAGCCGCGGCCGGTGCCGTCGCCGCGAGCGGGTTGGCCCTCCAGGGCGTCGTCAACAACGCCGGCATCGCGGTCGCGGGCCCGCTCGAGTATCTGCCGGTCGACGAATGGCGCCGCCAATTCGAGGTGAATCTGTTCGGGGCGGTCACCGTGACGCAGGCGTTCCTGCCGCTGCTGCGACCTGCGCGCGGCCGGCTCGTCTTCGTCGGCTCCGTGTCGGGCCGGCTCGCCACGCCGTTCATCGCGCCGTACAGCGCCTCGAAGTTCGCGCTGCGCGCCGTCACCGACGCGCTGCGGATCGAGCTCTTCCCGTTCGGGCTCTCCGTCTCTCTGATCGAGCCGGGATCCGTCAAAACGCCGATCTGGCAAAAGGGGCGCGC
>JAQBPL010000042.1 GCA_028287545.1 Vulcanimicrobiota bacterium
GCACCGCGATGCTGTGCTACGTGACGCCCAAAGAACACCTCGGCCTGCCCGACAAACAGGACGTCAAGGACGGCGTCATCGCGTACAAGCTCGCCGCCCACGCCGCGGACATCGCGAAGGGCCATCCCGGTGCGCGCCATCGCGACGACGTGCTCTCGAAGGCGCGCTTCGAGTTCCGCTGGGAGGACCAGTTCAACCTGAGCCTCGACCCCGACACCGCGCGCTCGATGCACGACGAGACGCTCCCGGCCGCCGGTGCGAAGGTCGCGCACTTCTGCTCGATGTGCGGGCCGCATTTCTGCTCGATGAAGATCACGCAGGACGTGCGCGACTACGCCGCCAGCGGGATGGCCGAGAAGTCGGCGGAGTTCCTGGCAAAGGGCGCCGAGGTCTACGTCGAGACCCCCTGAGGGCAACCGCCATCCCCGTTCCCGGTCCCCGTCACCCTGAGCTTAGCCTGCCCTGAGCTTGTCGAAGGGTCGAAGGGCGGCGGAGACCGGGATCGGGGACGCGAAGGCAGGGCGCGATGAATCTCGCGCGCGTGTTTACTGCGGCGGCTGCTTGCGTCGTCCTCGGTGCGGCCCTTGCCGCATGTTCGGGCTCGTTCGGCTCAGGGAGCGGCTTGCCGCAGACGCTGGGGACGGTAGCGCCCGGGAACCCAACGCCCTCGCCGACGCCCAACAGCACCAGCGTGATTCTGACGGTCGGCGAATCCACCGCGTTTCAGCCGATCCCCGAGATCGGCGGATACACGGCGCAGCTCGCCTTTCCGAAGGTCGCCCCCGAAGCACCGAAGGCGCCCTCTGGCAAGGGCTCCGACAAGGCCACGCCCGCGCCAGCGCCGACGCCGGTCGCCGTCTCGATCGGCGCCACGCTCTCGATCGTGAAGCCGAGCGACGGGCCCGACCTCAACTTCGAAAGCGGGAAAGGCCGCAAGAAGCGCACGCGAGACCATCCGGCGCGCGCGCTGGCGTACATCACGCTGCTGCCGACGCACGATGTGACGCTCGAGAGTTTCCCGCGCATCATCGTCGACGTGCCGCGCGAGATCGCGAGCCAATACCGTGACGGCGAGTTCGGACTGGCGCTGTGGAACTCGGGCGAGAAGGACGCGAATTATCGCCTCGCCGTCGCCGAGCTCGACAAGAGCGCGACGCCGCCGCCGTCGGTCGCCCGCGCCGTCGCCGCCGTCTCACCGGCCGCGAGCGGCTCGCCCGCTGCGGGAGCCGCGACGCCGAGCCCCGCGCCCTCCGGCAGCGCAACCACGGTCGTGCGAGGCGCGCCGCCCGGCTTGAGCGGAACCGCACCCGTCACCGGCCCGGGCGCGCCGGGCGGAGCAACCGCCGCGGTCCCCGGCGGCGCCGTGCCGAGCGCGGCGCCGACGCTGCCTCCAGCGCACATCCTCTTTGCCGGCACCGCCGCGCAATTGAAATTGGTGGCGAACCGTCCCGCGGTCTTCGCGATATACGCGCTGCCGCACCCGGCGACGGCCACTGCCGCTCCCGCTGCATCCGCAGCCGCGGCATCGCACGGCGGGTCGGCGGCGCGCGCAGCTTCGCCGATGCCGAACGCTAGCGGTTCGCCCGCTGCGAAGAGCGAGACGACCGCAACGAGTGCGGCGAGTGCAACGAGCGCGCCCGCGACCGTAGCCTCGCCGTTGCCGGCGAACGCGCCGACGAAAGCACCCTAACGCACACTGCCCGGTCGTCTCCCCGGCGTTCGTGCGTGCGCTACGCTTAATTTTTCGCGAGTTGGGCAGAACGCGGACATGAAGCAGCAAGACGCGATCGCCCTTCTCAAGGCCGATCACAAAAAGGTCAAGGGACTATTCGCAGAGACTGACGACCTCTCGGATCGCGCGACGACGCAGCTCAAGCGCATCGGCGATCAAGTCTGTCAAGAACTGACCGTCCATGCGGAAATCGAAGAGACGCTCTTCTATCCGGCGGTCAAAGATCGCACGCAGCGCGGTCACAAGGAAGAACGCGATCTCGTTCTGGAGTCGTACGAAGAGCACTCGCTGGTCAAGAAAATCATCAGCGATCTCGAAGCGATCGACGCCAGTGACGAATCGTATCGCCCGAAGCTCAAAGTGCTGCGTGAAATGGTCGAACAGCACGTCAAGGAAGAAGAGCGCGAGCTCTTTCCGGGCGCGCGTGAACTCCTGAACGAGGACGAACTCATGGAACTCGGCATGCGGATGACCGAGCTCAAAAACAAGCGCCTTCCAGCAGCCGTCTGACCCCCGTCACGCGGACGCGACGTCACCCCGAACACAATCGTTGTCACCCTTCGACAAACTCAGGGTGACAACGATTGTGCTCAGGGTGACAGTTAGGCGACTTTTTCGATGTCCTCTTCGATGTCGTCGATGGCGAGGACGATCTTGCCGAAGACGTGGCCGCGTTCGAGCAGCCGATGGGCGTCGGCGGCCTCGTCGAGTGCGAACAGCGCGCCGATCGGAACATCGAGCGGACCCGCGTCGATCGTGGCGTTCAATCGTGCGAAGGCCTCGCGGCTCGGAACGCCGTCGAAGGCTCGCGCATCGAGGCCCTCGCGCGCGGGCACGGTGACGCCGTTGGGATAGGCGACCCGCGCGCCGGGACGCAGCGCGTCGAACGCGCGTCCGAGTGCCGGACCGCCGGCGAGTGCGAGGAGCGCGTCGGCGCCGTCCGGTGCGAGGCGTTGCGCGACCGCCAGGATGTCGTCGTGCTGCACGTCGACCGCTTCCGTCGCGCCGAGCCGGTGCAAGAACGACGTGCCGTCGGCGCCGCGTGCGGTTGCGATCACGCGCGCGCCGCGCAGCAGCGCGAATTGCACGGCGATGCTGCCGACGCCGCCGGTCGCGCCGTGCACGATGACGGTCTGCCCCGCGCGCACGCCAAGGACGTCGTCGAGCCCCGCCAGTGCGGTGATTCCGGTCGTCGCCACGCCGCCCGCGTCGCGCAGCCCGAGGGACGCGGGCAGCGGCGCGAGATGCCCGCCGTCGATCGCGACGTACTCGGCGTAGAAGCCGCCCTGCCCCTCGCCGGCGAGATAACCGTACACGGCGTCGCCGAGCTGCAGGCCGCGCACGTCGTCGCCGATCACCGCCACCGTGCCGGAGCCGTCGGCGCCCAGCACGAGCGGAAAGGTTTCGCGGCCGTCGGCCCACTCGCCGCGCCGCGCTTTCGCGTCCCAGATCCCGACGCCGGCCGTGTGCACGCGCACGAGAATCTGCCCCGGCCCAATACGTGGGACGGGCAGTTCGAGCGGCACGAGCTTCTCCGGCCCGCCGAAGGCTTCCAGCGCGCAGGCGCGCATGGTAAGCGGGATCGCGTCGAGCGTCCTCACAGAAGTGAGGACCTCGCGCCGGCGCGCTCGGTTACTTTGCGGGGTCGGAAGTGACGGCGGGGACGAGCGCCGGGTTCGGAGCGGTCTCGACGGCCGGGACGGCCGCGGGAACGATCTGGTCGACCTTGCTGACCCACTGCCGCTCTTCGGGGGTGGGCGCCGCCGCGACGGCTTCGGCGGGAGCTCGCAAGGCGCGCCCGATGCGGGAGTTCAGTTCCTTCCACACGCGCAGCACGCGCACGACGTAGTTGCGGGTTTCGCTGTAGGGCGGGATGCCGTTGTAGCGTTCGACCGCCTTCGGGCCGGCGTTGTAACCTGCGATCGCGAGGCTGACGGCGTTCGGCCGGCCGGCGAAGTGGTCCATTAGCGCCTTCAGGTAGCGCGAGGTGCCGCGCAGGTTTTCGCTGGCGTTCCAGGCGTTCACGCCGAGGTTGGCGGCCGTACCGGGCATGAGCTGACCCAAGCCGCGCGCTCCGACGCGGGAGACGGCGTTGGCGCGCCAGCGCGACTCGACCGTTACGATCGACATGATGAAGCGCGGATCGAGATGGGTCCGCCAGGCGTCGGCCATGATCGAACGCGCGTAGGCGCGGGCCTTCGCGTCGGGGAGCTTCGGGTTGATCGTGCGCAGCGCGCGCGCGTACGAGGCTTCGCTCGATCCGATCCCTTCGGCCGCGGCGGGCACGGCCGCCAGCACGCCGGTAGAAATGAGGAATACCGCCGCTGCCATACGCAGCGATGAAAGAGGAAGCATTGACCCCCGGGTTCGCATCGGTGTTCGGGCCTCCCCTCCGATGTTTGCCGAATCTTGTCACATCTTTCGGGGGATCCATCGTCACCAATGTCGAGTGACCGAGCGTCCGCCGCCGCTCGTTCAGCTCAGGATCGGTGGATGTCGTCGATCCAGCGGACCGTCTCCGGCGGCTCGGCCGCCGGGATCTCGAGGTTCACGACGACCGGTTCCTGGCCGCTGCGGACCAGGACGCATTCGAGCGGGTCGCCCGCCGAAGCGTTGATCTCCTGATGCGGGACGTACGGCGGGACGAAGATGAAATCGCCCGGGCCCGCCTCGGCCGTGAACTCCAGCCGCTCGCCCCAGCGCATCCGAGCCCGGCCGCGCACGACGTAGATCACGCTTTCGAGGTCGCCGTGATGGTGCGCCCCGGTCTTGGCGTCGGGCTGGATCGTCACGGTCCCGGCCCATAGCTTCTCGGCGCCGGCGGTCGCCGTCGTGATCGCCGCGGCACGGTTCATCCCGGGCGTCTGCGGCGTGTTGGGATCGAGGTCGCAGCCGCTGACGACGCGGACCCCGTCGAGCTTCCAGCGTGCGACGTCGGTCATCCCGGCCGCTTCGCGAGTCTCGTCGCGCGACCCCGTCCGGCTCATTTTAACTATATCTTTAGTTGACCGCTCGCGCCCGCGGTGGTAGCCTGGCGTCACGACGCCTAAGGAATTAGTTGAAAGGACCGTACCCACCATGCTTCGCTCGCTGATCACCCTCATCGTCACGATCGCCGTCGCGGGCCTCGGCGCCGACCTCGTACGCGTGGCCTACAGCGCGCAGCAAACTGCGCGCCTCGTTCTCGGTTCGACCGGAGTCTGATTCGCTACGCGCCGATCTTGCGCAACCACATGCTGCCGCCGGTGCAGCGCGCCCAGATCGGGTGAACCGCGGCGATCGCCGCCCCATCGAGCCGCTGCATGTAATCGAGGAAGAGTTCGATCCGGTACGCGGGATTGTGCATCAGAAACGCGCGCAGCAGATAGCATTCGTTCCAGAAACGTCCCTCGCGCAGCCATTCCGGCGGATACTCGAACGGATAGAACACGTCGTGGAAGTGCACGATCACGCCCGGCGCGAGCACCGGCAGCACGTTCCACAGCAAGTGCGCGAGGTCGCTGCCGTACTTGACGACGTGCGATGAGTCGATGAACAGGATGTCGTTCGGCGCGAGGGCTTTGAAGATTGCCGGGTCGGCCTTCTGCACCGGACGCTCGACGATCGTCGAGCAGGCGGCGTCGGCCGGCCGCATCAGGTGGCGCAGCCGGTCGGCGTACGGTTCAATGAACGTCAGCGCGATCTCGCGCGAGAAATACCGCTCGTTGACGTCGAGCATCAACGCCGACGAAAACCCCGAGCCCACCTCGACGATGCGCGTCGGCCGCACGTGCCGCATCATGCAGAACAGCGCGATCGCGTCGGCATCGGCGAAATACTCGTTCTGATAGTAGAAGCGATGCAGGCCGTCGGCATGCTCGGGGAAGTCGACGTCGGGACCGTACGCGCGGAACGCGTCCAGCAGCGCAAGCTGACGCTCCGGCTGAAGGTCGATGCCCGGGATCGTCATCGGAGGCGGCGCGACGAAGGCCGTTTCCTCTTCGATCATCTTGCGGTCGGGGCTCGGGCTGTAGAAGTGCCCGTTGGGAAAGATCCCCTCGCGGTATTGAAATGACTCCAGCTTGTCGGCAAGCTGCAGGAGCATGCCGCGCAGCTGATCCGCCGAAGCCGTGTTGAGGTCCATGCGCACGTGTCCCCGTGCGGGCGCGAACGGTCCTGCCCGGCTAAGAAGGCTGCGCCTGAATCGTAATGGAGAGGTGCACCGTGCGCCCAACGGGGTTGGCGGGGTTGCTGAAGTCGGCGGTGATGAAGCGCGGATCCTCACTCATCGTAATCGTGCAGACGCCGCTGCCGGTCGGGATGACGTCGAACTCGGCTTTCGGACCGATTCCATGCTGACCGGCGTCCGAGTATCCCGGCGGTTCCGAACCCCCCAGGTCGGAGTCCGCGAAGCTGCACGGCCCGCTCAGCGACGAGCGGAACTTTCCGTCCCAGGGGCCGGCGTTGGCGCGATACGTCGGATCGTCGGCGACGAGCACTTGGAAACCCTGACCGAACGGCACGCTCGTCCGCGACGGCGCGGGTTCGACGAGTTGGTTGCAGTCGGTGTTTTCGGTGGCCGGCGCGCAGATGCGCAGGTCCTCCGCGTTACCGACGACGACGTTCTGGAACGTGGTGGCGGACGCGGTGCCGATGGTGAACGTCGGCGTGCCGCACGTCGTCGTCGACGGCGCCTGCTGGCACGTGAAGGCTTCGCTCGGGCCGTCGAGGCCGAGCACGCTCGCGTCGGGCTTCGGGGTCCCGATGAAGAAATTGAGCGGAGCGCCGAACGTGATGGAAGCGTTCCCCGGATCAAGATGACAGAAGAACGAGGGCGTGCCGACGAGCGGAGCGCCTTGGAGCTGCGGGTCGAGCGTCTCGCCGTGGAACGCGTTGTTGCACGATGAGGTGAAGAACGATGCTCCTTGAGCCGAGGTGAACTTGAACGAGAGGTTCGTCGGCACGTTCGTGTTGCCGGCGGTGAGCACGGTCGTGACGCTCGGCACGACCGGAATCGGCACGCCGGACGTCGTCGACTCGGGGCTGATCAGCAGCACCTGGGTGGAGTGCGGCGGTAACGTCAGCTCGTTTACCGTCGGCGTGAACTGGAGCTCGTCCCCGACGCCTTTCGCATCGCCGATCTTGCGCACGGTGAGTATGGTGGGAAGCGGCTTGAGCTGATAGACGCCTACCGCGAACAGCTTGCCGTCGACGCTGCACGGGACGTCGATCTGGAATGCGTCGATCTCGATGAGGAGCGCGAAGCCGAACGGATTCAGCAACCGGATCGGCGGGATGTTGGGACACGCCGGCGCCGCCTGCGTGGTGCGTCCGCCGGACGTCGTCGTTGTCGTCGTTGCCTCGAGCGTCATCGTGGAACCGGCCGGAACGCCGTTCGCGCGCATGGTGATCGCGCCGCGATATCCGTCGCCGAGCGGCAGCGCGAACGTTCCGCCGGCCGGTGACAACGGGACGACCGCGCTCCGGGTCGAGAGAACGGCGCCGTCGCCGGCCGCCGCCGGCTTGTCGAGCTGAACCGGCGTCGCATGCTGCGAACCGCCTCCGCACGCGGTCATTGTCAGCGTTACTACGGCAGAAACAGCGAGCAAGCGCGCGCACGAAACGTACATTTCGGCTCCTAACGGGTCGTTGGTGTCCATGTACTCCGATACGAGCGAACTACTCTAGAGACGCCTAGGCCGCATGGTTGGTGCGTTAGTCCTCTTGCACCGGCAAGCGCGCGCGAGCGACCATTGCAGGATGGAGAGGCCGGGCGGGATCGCGGCTCCGTCGCCGCAGCGAGCCTTGCCGTCGGGCTCTACGTTCTTCATGTTCACCGACATCGAGGGGAGCACGGTCCGCTGGGATCGCGATCCCGAGGCGATGC
>JAQBPL010000067.1 GCA_028287545.1 Vulcanimicrobiota bacterium
CCGGATCAAGTGAACGGCGATAATTTCCCGGACTTCGGCGGTCATTGGCACGTCACGCGCCCGGCCGCAGCAACGGCGCCGCCGGTCGGCACGCCACCGCCTTGCTTCGGGCCGTACTGCTAACAGCCCCACGCGTCGAGCCCACGAGTACTCGCCCCCGTGCGACCTCGTGGACTCGACCGCAGGGTGCGGGGCGACCGCAGCGAATCGTCGCGGCGAGCGCGCCGGTCGTTCGTGTGGGGTGTGCGATGTATGAAACCGTTCGCCGTGAGACAGCCCCGCAGCAGGCCGCGGCGGCACCCGCGTCGCGTGAAGGCGGGGGGGAACGGGCACTGGCGCCCGAGGTGCCGCGGCACTCTCTGCGCCGGCTCGTCGACGGGGCTGCCGGCGTAGTGCAACGCCAGGTCAACGACGTGGCCGGCGTTTCCAACACGCTCGACCTTGCGCAGAAGCAGGCGGCGTACGACGGCCAGAACGGTTTCACGCCGCCGAGCGTCAATGGTACCCGCTACGTTCCCGGCGCCTCGGACGACTGGGCGTTCACCGCGCTGAACAAGCCGACGATCGCGGTGCGGAACGACGCCGACGCAGGCGCGTTCAAGGCCACGGTCACGGACGTGCCGACGAACGCCGTCGGCTACCACATGTTTTTGCCGACGCCCCCGCCGTGGCGCACGATCGTCGCGCTCGATCAGAGGCGCATTTCCTTTTACGGAATCAATCGCGAGGTCGCGGCCGAAGAAGAGCGCGAGCGGCGCGAGAACCCGCCGGTGCCGATGCCGCACGGTTCTGTCGAACTGACGACGTTCAAGAAGAGCGCCGGAGGCGCGGTGCTCGAGGTTACGGGCGATCCTGATTCGGCGACGCTGCTGGCCCAGGTCACGCGCCACGAGACCAAACATGCCGTCGACATCGCCGCGCGACGCGATGCGATCGTTAAACCGTGGGATCTCAAATTAACGCAAGCGAAGGACGTGCACACCGAGTACGCCGGCGCGAGCGACCCCGCGGCGCGCGAGGCGCTGTGGGCCGCAATGGGCGGCACGCCCGCGGCGATCGCCAAGCAGCTCGACGACGACTGGACTGCCGACTCGGACGCCTATCACGCGTCGGCAGCCGGCAAGACGCTCAACGACGTGCGCTACGCCCCCGAGCACATCACCGCGATCGTGAAACTGACCGCATAGGGCGGGCCGGCACGCGCGTGCTTGAGAGGAACCGCCGTAGGGTTCCTCAAGAGCCATCTTGCGATGTCGCAACAGTCTCACGAAAATCGACGCGCCGAGTTCGTCGACACCGGCGGCGGCAAGCGAGCGTATTATGTCGTGCCCGACGGCGAGGGGCCGTTCCCCGGCGTGCTCGTCTTTCAAGAAGCGTTCGGCGTGAACGACTACATCCAGGGCGAGGCGAGGCGGCTCGCCGCGCACGGCTACGCCGCGATCGCGCCGGATCTCTACGACGGGAAGACCGTCGCGTACGACGATCAAGAGGGCGCTTTCGCCAGAATCAAAGCCTTGACCGACGACGGGATGCTCGACTACACGCGTTCGGCGATGCGCTTTCTCGATGCGCAGCCGGACGTGCGGCGCGAGAAGAAGGGTGCGGTCGGGTTCTGCATGGGCGGCCGGCTCGCGTTTCTCATCGCCGTCTCCGAGCCCGCCCAGATTGCGGCGGCGTCGTCGTTCTACGGCGGCGGGATCGCAGCGGAGCAGAAGCGATTCTTCGACCCGCTGCTCGACCGCGTCCCCGATCTGGGCGGAGCGCTGTTGCTGATCTACGGCGCCGACGACGAGTCGATTACGCCGCGGGAGCATGCGCGTCTGGCGGAAGCGCTCTCGACGCACAAGAAGCGCTATTGCATCAGCGTCTTTCCGGGTGCGCCGCACGGGTTCGCGTCACGGCATCGCACGGCCGTCTACCGGCCCGACGCCGCGGAAGAAGCGTGGGCCGAGACCTTCGCGCTCTTCGATAGGGCGCTGCGCTAGCGCGCGTTGCGGCACGCGCGAGGCCGACCACGTCGCAGGTGCAGGCGACACCCGGGCGGTAGCGCGCAGGCGAGATGAAAAACACCGAGCGCCTCGTCGGGATCGCGCTTGCGGTCCTTGCACTCGAAGGCTGCCGCGGGGCGCAGCACGCGCAGGAGATGGAAGGCCGGCCGTCGCCAAGTCCCTCGGCGTTTGCGGCGGGCGGTCACGGCGGCGGGGGCGGGCGCTTCATACGGTACGGCACGAGCGCAGCGGTTGCCGGCGCGGCAGCGCACGTCGCGCATCCTCCCTATGCGGGCACGGATCGCACGCTCGGCCGCGGCGGCGGGAACGGCGCGAGCGGCGACGGCACGGGCGGCCGCGGCTGGTCTGGCTTCGGCGGGGCGGGAGCGCACGGCGCCGGCGGCTGAGCCGGTCGCGTTTTGGGAGACGATCCAAGGCGAGCCCTACGCGCTTCCTGACGTCATCCCCATCGCGCGCGCCGAGATCGACGCGATCCGTGAATCCGCGCGCGACGCGTGGACGATCTTCGCGCGCGTTGCGCCGCTGCTGCGCGCGCTGCCGGACGACGGGCTGGCCGCGCTCGGAATCCCCGACGCCGCGCACGACGTCGTTCGGCTGCACGATTCGCGGGCGGGTGAGACGCTCGTCGCGCGGTTGGACTTCCTGCGCGAAGGCGACGCCTATCGGGTGGTCGAGCTCAACGCCGAGACGCCGTTCTTCGTCGTCGAGTCGTTCGTCGAACAGGGGCGCCGCGCGCGTGCAGCGGAGTACGCGGACCCCAACGCCGGCGAGTCGGCTGCGCTCGGCGACGCGCTGGCGTCGGCGCTCGCGCCTCTCGATCCGCGGGCGCGGGTCGGCGTCGTCGCGACGAACGTATACCGCGAGGACGTCGGCACGGCGCTGTTTCTGCGCGATCTGCTCGCCGCGCGCGTCGGCGCCGCGGTCGACTTCGTTCCGATCCACGAACTGAACGTCGCCGGCGGGATCGTGCGCGACGCGGCCGGCCCGCTCGACGTGCTCTACCGCTGTTACCCGCTCGAACACTTCGCCGCCGATCCCGGCGGCCCGGCGCTCTTCGACGCGGTGCTGCGCGGCGCGTACCGGCTGCTGAACCCGCCTTCGGCGCTGGCGCTGCAATCGAAGGCGACGCAGGCGCTCATCTGGGGACTCTACGAGCAGAACGCATACTTCAGCGAGGCGGAGCGCGAGGCGATCTCCCGCGTCTTCTTGCCGACGTACCTCGACCGGCCCGACGACGGCGCCGCGTACGTCCGCAAGCCCGTCCTGGGACGCGAGGGCGGCGGCGTCGCGGTCCTCGATGCGCACGGTGAGGTCGTCGCGCGCGGCGCCGGCCGGCGCTTCGACGCGCAGCCGTGTGTGTTCCAGCGCTACGTCGCGGCACCGTTGCGCACCGTCGACCGCGGCGACGGCACGCTCTTCGAAGGTACGGAACTGTTGACGTGCTTTGTCGTCGCGGGCCGGCCGAGCGCGATCGGAATGCGCATCGGCGGCCCGGTGACCGACGTCCGGAGCTATTTCGCTCCGCTCGGAATTCGCTGAGAGCCTCACCGGTTCGCGAAAACGCCCCGCGGCATCTCCGCGGGGCGTCCTTGCGTCACGGTGCTTCGAGCCGTGAAGCCCTCTACGGGCAGCCGATTACGTAGTAGTTGGTCCCGGTTTTCTTCAGCGTCGTCTGGTAGTACACGTTGTCGAGGCCCATGTTCTGGTTCGAGCCGTTGGCGAGCGCGTAGCCGCCGCTGTCGTGTGCGCGTCCGGCCTGCACGTGATAGTAGTTCGCGGCGGTGTAGCAGACCGGCGCCGGCGTCGGCGTCACGAGCGGCGTCGCGGTCGGTGCCGGCGTTGCCGTCGGCTGCGGCGTCGGCGTACCGACGGGAGTCGGGGTCGGCGAGCCGCCCGGTGTCGGGGTGGGCGAGGGCGTCGGCGTCGCGCCGCTGCCCGACTGCACTTGATCGACCATCTTCTTGATCGCGGCCATCTGCGGTCCGGTTTTGAGCGCGTAGTTCGAGCCTTCGAAGCCCCACCAGTCCCAGCATCCGTTCGGGTTGCTCGGCGTGCTGCTCGACACCTGATACGGGTAGAGGACCAGCAAGTTGTTCGTGTCGGCGTACTTGTTGATGCCGGCTTCGGTGACGAACTTCGTGCCGATGTTCGCCTGCGTCTGCACGCAGCCGTCGAGGGCGACGATCAGCCGGCACTGCGTCCCGCCGGCGCAGGTGTTCGGGACGTAGAGATAGCCGTTGGTGTCCAGATCGCTCGAACCGCCGCCGTACGGCGTCTGGTCGAAGTTGACCAGCGTCCCCGTCGGCGTGCCGGTGTTCTTCGCGTTCACCGAGCCGAAGAAGTACGTCAGCCACGTGTTCTCTGAGTCGTAGCCGCTGCAGTTGATCATGTACGGGCTGGCGGTGGTGCCGCAGGCGACCTCACCGTCCGGCGACTCCCAGCCGTGTCCGGCGGCGTACGTGTTGTCGTACTTCGTCGCGACGCCGTAGTGCGCGTACTCGCTGTTGAGGTCGTTCATCGTCTTCGGGTAGACCGTGTAATCCGACGTGCCCGACCACAAGTACGCTTTCTGCCCGTTCAAGTTGCTCTTGTTGTCGATCGTCCCGGCCGAGGATTGGCTGTCGAGATAGCTCTCCGATGCGGAGAGCGAGCTCGCCGTCGCGTACTGGCAGGTGTTCTGCGCCGTGGTGAGGCTGTTCTGCGCGCAGTAGTACGGCCCGCCGGCGTAGATCGCCGCGTAGTGGAACGTGGTCGAGAACGCGACCTGCAGCTGCACGGCCATGAAGCCGCCCGACGAGATGCCGGCGACCGTCGTCTTCGTCTTGTCGACGTTGTACTTGCCGAGCGACGTCACGCTCTGCACGCTGCGCACGTGCCCTTGCGGTTCGCCGGCACTCGGGGAGACGCCCGATCCGCCGCCTCCGCACCCGCCGACGACGGCAGCGAGCGCCACGATGGCGAGAGCAGTCAAAGGACGAGTAAGCTGCACGCGCAGACTCCCTTCGCTATCCGAGCAAAACGGCCGAGCGGCCGCGTCCCATTATCGCACCGGGCTCGCGGCGCTGTTACACCCGAAGGAAGGTAATTTCTCGAGAAAACCGTTCAGTTGGAAATGATTTTCACGATTGCCTTGCCGGGATTAGGGGGCCGCCGGCGGCACCTCGGCCGTGACTTCGGCGTTGGCGACGATCCCTTCGATCATGCGGGCGACGTTGTCGGCGCTGCGGGCCGAGGCTTCGAGCACCTCTTCGTGCGAGGTCGCCGCCCCGATGCCGTGGACGTTGGTGATGAGGGAGAAGCCCACCACGGTGCAGCCGAGCGCCCGCGCCGCGATCGTCTCGAGGACCGTCGACATCCCGACCGCGTCGGCGCCGATCGTGCGCAGCCAGCGGGCTTCGGCGGGCGTCTCGTACGCCGGCCCGGTGAGACCGGCGTAGACGCCGTCGTGCATCACGATCCCGTACTCGGCGGCCATGTGCCGCGCGAGCTCGCGCAGATGCGGGTCGTACGCGTCGAGCATGTCGATGAAGCGCGCGTCCTGGCCCGGCAGCAAGTCGGCCCCGATCAGCGGGCTCGTTCCGGTGAGGTTGATCTGATCCGCGATCAGCATCAGGTCGCCCGCGACGTATTCCGGATTCACGCCGCCGGCGGCGTTGGTCAGCACGATCGTCTTCGCGCCTGCGTGCGCGGCGGTGAGGATCGGGTAGATCACCTCGTCGGTGGCGCGGCCTTCGTAGAGGTGAAAGCGCCCGCTGAACGCGACGACGCGGCGCTGGTGCAGCGTGCCGATGCGCGCCTCGCCGGCGTGCCCCGCGACGCCCGGCTCCGGCATGCCTTCGATCTTCTTGTACGGCACCGTCGTGCCGTCGATGCGCTCGCGCAGCGCGCCGCCGAAACCGGAGCCGAGCACGATCGCGCAATCGAGGCTCCCGCCCGCCTTGCTGCGCAGATAGTCCGCGGCCTCGTCGAGCCGTTTGCGTTTCATCCCGTCACCGGCGCTCCGTTCACGACGAGCAGGTTCGCGCCGGTCATCTCCGGCGGCACGTCGAGTCCCATCAGCGGCAGCAGGGTCGGTGCGACGTCGCCGAGTTTTCCGCCGCCCGCCAGCGTACCCGCCGGCGCGTTCGCGACCAGCAAGAACGGGACGGGGTTGGTCGTGTGCGCGGTCAACGGATTGCCCTCGTCATCGATCTTCGATTCGGCGTTCCCGTGGTCCGAAGTGATCGCGAGAACGCCGTCCGCGTCCAGCACGGCTTTCTCGAGGCGTCCCAGCGCGACGTCGAGCGTCTCGAGCGCCGAGACCGTCGCCTCCCACACGCCGGTGTGCCCGACCATGTCGGCGTTCGCGTAGTTCATCACGATCACGTCGTGGCGGCGGTGCGTGATGTCCTCGATCGCGGCCGAGGTGATGTCGGCGGCCGACATCTCCGGCGCGAGGTCGTACGTCGCGACCGCGCGGTTGGAGGGGATGAGGATCCGGTCTTCGCCCGGGAACACGTCTTCGCGCCCGCCGTTGAAGAAGTACGTGACGTGCGCGTACTTCTCGGTCTCGGCGAGGCGCAGCTGGGTGAGTCCGGCGTTCGCCACGACCTCGCCGAAGACGCCGAACTGCGGCCGCGGCCCGAACAGCACGGGGTTCGGAAAGTTCTCCTCGTAGCGGGTCATCGTCGCGAACACGAAGTTGGCGTACTGATGCACCGGAAAGTGATCGAACGTCGAGTCGGTGAACGCGAGCGTCAGCTGCCGCGCGCGGTCCGGGCGGAAGTTGAAGAAGATGCACGCGTCGCCGTCCTGGACCGGCCGCGCTTCCCCGACGATCGTCGGCAGGACGAACTCGTCGTTCTCTCCGCGCGCGTACGCTTCGCGCAGCGCGTCGCCGGCGGTATACGAGCGGAAGTCGGCCTGCGCGTTCGCCAGCATATCGTAGGCTTTGCGGGTGCGTTCCCAGCGCTTGTCGCGATCCATCGCGTAGTAGCGCCCGCACACCGTCGCGATCGCATTCAGGCGGCCTCGGCCGCTGCAGTAGGCGTCGATCCGGCCGAGATACTTCTCCGCGGAGCGCGGCGGCACGTCGCGGCCGTCCAGAAACGCGTCGATCGCGAACGGCACGTCGGCGGCCACGGCGGCGTCGACCAGCGCTTCGAGGTGATCGAGCGAGCTGTGCACTTTGCCGTCGGAGAGGAGGCCCATGAAATGCACGCGCCCGCCGGAACGGCGGACGTGGTCGAAGCAGCCGTTCAGCGTCTTGTTCGTCGCGAACTCGCCCGTGGCGATCGCCTCGTCGATCACGACGACGCCTTGCGGAACGACGCGGCCGCTTCCGATGTTGATGTGACCGACCTCGCTGTTGCCCATCACGCCGGCGGGCAGTCCGACTTCCTCGCCGCTCGCTTCCAGCAGCGTGTACGGGTAGGTGGCGACGAACCGGTCCCAGTTGGGCAGGTCCGCGGCGGCGATCGCGTTGCCGTGCAGATCGGAGCTGAAGCCCCAGCCGTCGAGGATCGCGAGGACGAAAGGTCGGCGGCGGCTCACGCGTAGGCTCCTCTGCGCGCGCCCTCGAGGAGCGCGGCGAACGATGCGGGTTCGAGGCTGGCGCCGCCGACGAGCGCACCGTCGATGTTCGGCTGCGCGACGAAGGCGGCGATGTTGTCGGGCTTCACGCTGCCGCCGTAGAGCACGCGGACCCCTTCGAGTCCCGGCACGCACGCGCGAATCACGCCCATGATCGCGTCGGCGCTCTCGGGCGTGTCGGCGTGGCCGGTGCCGATCGCCCAGATCGGCTCGTAGGCGACGACGCAGCGCGCAACGTCGGCCGTTGCGACGCCCTCGAAGGCAGCGGTGATCTGCGCGTGCACTTTGTCGCGCGCCAGGCCGCGTTCGTGTTCCTCGGCCGTCTCGCCGACGGCGACGATCGGCGTTATGCCGTGCGCGAGCGCGCAGCGCACTTTTTCGTTCACCCGGACGTCGAGCTCGCCGAAGAGCGCGCGCCGCTCGGAGTGACCGAGCACGACCCATTCGACGTCGAGCTCTTCAAGCATGAGCGGCGAGATTTCGCCGGTGAACGGACCGCTCTCGGCCCAGCTCATGTTCTGCGCGCCGAGGCCGATCCGCGATCCCGCCAGCGCTTCGCGCGCGGCGCACAGCGCGGTGAACGGCGGAGCGATGACCGCGTCGACGTCCGCCGGCAACGCGCGCGCGCACAGGTCGGCGACGAACGCCTTCGTCTCGGCGATCGTCTTGTGCATCTTCCAGTTGCCCGCTACCAGCGGCGTGCGAGGTGCGCTCATCGCAGCAGCGCCGCAACGCCGGGGAGCGTCTTGCCTTCCAGGAATTCGAGCGTGGCGCCGCCGCCGGTCGAGACGTGGGTCATCGCCGCGGCGAATCCGAGCGCGTGCGCCGCGGCGGCGGCGTCACCGCCCCCGACGACGCTCGTCGCGCCGGCCTTCGTCGCCTCGGCGATCGCTTCGCCGACGATCCGCGTCCCGTTCTGATAGGCCGGTTTCTCGTACACGCCCATCGGACCGTTGAAGACGATCGTCTTGGCGGCGCGCA
>JAQBPL010000141.1 GCA_028287545.1 Vulcanimicrobiota bacterium
TCGACGAAGACGACGACCTCGACGAAGACGAGGACTTCGACGACGAGGATGACGACGAGGACGAGGACGACGCCGGCGAGGACGAGGACGATGCCGATGAGGATGACGACGACGACGACGTGACGGCGGAGCCCGACGAGGACGAGGAGGACGACGTGGAATCCGGCGTCGCCGACCGCGGCCCGGTTCCGGCGCTCGCCGCCGTCAGCGGCGAGTACGAGGCGGCCGCGCCCCGCGTCACCTGGCGTCTTCCCGACATCATGGCGATTTTCGACGCGCCGCAGGCCCAGAAGGTCGACGACGCCAGCCGCGCCGGAACGCTCGAGGACACGCTCGCGTCGTTCGGCGTCGGCGCGAAGGTCACGCACATCGAACGCGGGCCGTCGATCACGCGGTACGAATTGCGGCCCGACCGCGGCGTGAAGATCTCGCGCATCTCGGCGCTCGCCGACGACCTCGCGCTGGCGCTCGCCGCGACGTCGGTCCGCATCGAAGCCCCGATCCCCGGCAAGTCGGCGGTCGGGATCGAGGTCCCGAACACGACCGTCTCGGTCGTCGCGATCCGCGAGATCCTCGAACGGATCCCGCAGGGCGTGCCGCCGCTCTCGATGGCGCTCGGCAAGGACATCACCGGCCGGCCGGTGTTCGGCGACCTCGGCAAGATGCCGCATCTGCTCGTCGCGGGCGCGACCGGCGCGGGCAAGTCGGTCTGCCTGAACGGCATCATCGCTTCTCTGCTGGTGACCGCGACGCCCGATCAGCTCGAGCTGCTGATGATCGACCCCAAGCGCGTCGAGCTGACGGTCTACAACGGGATCCCGCACCTCAAGCACGAGGTGATCACCGATCCCAGCATGGCGGCCGGGGCGCTTGCGATCATCACGCGCGAGATGGACATGCGCTACGAACGCTTCGCCAAAGCCAGTGTCCGCAAGATCGAAGAGTACAACGCCAAGTACCCGGACGAGAAGCTTCCCTATATCGTCGTCGTCATCGACGAGCTCGCCGACCTCATGCTCATCGCGCCGGCGAAGGTCGAGATGCTGATCATGCGTCTGGCCCAGCTCGCGCGCGCGACGGGGATCCATCTCGTCGTCGCGACGCAGCGGCCGTCGGTCGACGTCATCACGGGGCTCATCAAAGCGAACATCCCCTCGCGCATCGCGTTCGCCGTCTCCTCGCAGGTCGACTCGCGCACGATCCTCGACATGGGCGGCGCGGAGCGCCTGCTGGGCCGCGGCGACATGCTGTACTTGCCGATCGACGCGCCCAAACCGATCCGCGCGCAAGGCGCCCTTGTCACCGGGGCCGAGATCGAACGGCTGGTGGACTTCTGGAAGCGTCAGGCGAAGCCCGACGCGTCGAAGGCGATGGAGATCGTGCCGATCCGTGAGGACGACGAGCGTGCGAACGGCGGCGACCGCAAGATCGACGAGCTCTGGTACGAGGCGGCGAAGTTCTTGCTCGACGCGCGGGTCGCGAAAGGCGAACCGGGCGTCGGCTCGACCGCGGCCCTGCAGGCGCGCTTCTCGATCGGCCATCCGCGCGCGGTGCGCCTGATGCGTCAGCTCGAAGAGTTCGGCATTGTCGGACCCAACGAGGGGACGAAGCCGCGCGTCGTGGTGATCGAATCGCTCGGTGATCTCGAACGGATCGCCGACCGCATCGGCCGCCCCGCGAACCAGCCTGACCTGTTCGGAAAGTGATCCGCTACCTGGCGGCGGCGCTCGTGTGCGCGATCGCGTATGCGGCGCTCGGCATCGCCGTCTCGCACGCTCCGCCGTCGGGGATCGACCTGGCGGGACGGGCGCTGCTCGGCGGCTCGCCGTACTGGGCCCTTCTGTTCACCGAGTCGTGCAATTGGTACGTGCTCCTCGCGCTCGGCATCGCCGGCATCATCGTCGCGATGTGCTTGCCGGCGTGGCGCGAGCGCATCATCACCTGGCTGCTAACGATGGTGGCCTTCTGGCAAGTCAGCGATGCGTTCAAGATCCTGTTCCACCGGCCACGGCCGGACTACTGGCGCATCATCCACGAGCCGACGTTCGCCTATTCGAGCGGCCACGCGATGTTCGCGACGATCGTGTACGGGTTGTGGGCGTGGTACGTCTGGCACAGCGATCTGCCGCGCCCGGTGCGCCTCGTCGTCGCGCCGCTGCTGCTGCTGTGGGCGGGCGGGGTCCTCTGGTCGCGCCTCGCGCTCGGCGCCCACTACGTCACCGATCTCATCGGCGGCGTGCTGCTTGGGTGCACCGCGCTCGCGCTCGGGGCCGCCGTTCGCGAGGCACTGCGGAGCAGGCGCAGATCGTCGCGGTCACGCGCGGGCCGCTAAACGATCACGGCGCAAAGATCAGCGCGGTCACCCTGCCGCCGAGCGGCGAGCGCGTAAACGTGCCGACTGCGTTGCCGTTCTCGTCGAAGATATCGATCGCGTTGCCTTCGGCGACGTAGAGCAGCCTGTTGTCGGCATCGAACGCGATCGCGCTCGGGGCTTGCAGCCCAGGGAATGAACCGGGGAGCGTCTGCGCGTTTTCGTTTGCGTCGTACGCTTGGATCGTCGCGCCCGACCAAACGTAGAGCAGCCCGTTCGCCGAGTCGAATGCCGTGGGGCCCACTCCCGAAACGGTCGCGAGGTCACCGCCCACCGTCTGCTGCGAGCCGTCGCCGCCGTACGCGGTGA